>DASTQL010000066.1:0-16027 GCA_035761805.1 Jiangellales bacterium
TGATCAGCAGCGGTGTCTTCCAGTCGTCGTACTCGCCGGCCTCGAAGGCGGCGATCGCTGCCTCCGGGTCGTCGTAGCGCAGGTCCGACAGCCGTTGCCACTCGTCCCAGTCCGGGTCGCTCATCGGAGACGTGGCGACGACGAGGTGCAGATCGCGCCCGAGGACGGACTCACCGATGATCTCCACGCTGATCCGGTCGCTCTGCTGGAGCTCGCGCAGCACGGGTGGGATGTCGTGGTAGGGAATGACGCGGATAGCGATCGACGCGTCGTTGGGATTCACGGGGACGTCCTCGATGACGTCGTTGCGCGGCTGGCCGGGGAGCTTGGCCGACGGGGCCGGCTCCGCGGGTTGCTGTCCCGGTGCGTCCGCCGACCGTCCCCGCTCCTCGGGCCAGCGCCCGAGCGGGACGTCCAGGTCGGGTGGGACTCCCGGTGGTTGGGCTGCCGACAGCGGCGCCAGGGAGAGGACCATGAAGGCCGCGATCAGCGCGGTCAGGAGCCGGTGTAGCCGCATGTCTCACTCCTCGTGGACGGGTGCTGACTCGGCGTCCCTGGGCATCCTGGTGTCCACGGGCGGGTGGGGACAAGGGTGTGGGCGAAATACCCCGGTACGTGCGGGGACCCAGGTGGAAGGGGGGAACCTTTCCTCCGGCAGGGCCCGCCAGGTCGGCTCAGACCAGCCCGAGGCGCAGTTTGAGACCGTCCAGCTCCGCCCACAGCAGGGTGGGGAGCTGGGCGCCGAACTTGTCGAACCACTCCTGGATCTGCGGGATCTCGGCCTTCCACTCCTCCTCGTCCACGGCGAGGCACGCGGCGAGCCGCTCCGGGTCGAGGTCGAGGCCGTCGGTGTCCAGAGCGTCGGGGGTGGGGACCCACCCGATCGCCGTCTCGGTGGCCGTGGCCCGTCCCTCGATGCGCTCGATCACCCATTTGAGGACGCGGGAGTTCTCCCCGAAGCCGGGCCACAGGAAGGAGCGGTCCTCGCCGCGGCGGAACCAGTTGACGTAGAAGATCTTCGGCAGCTTGGTGGCGTCGGCCTCCTTGCCGAGGGTGATCCAGTGGCCGAAGTAGTCGCCGGCGTTGTAGCCGATGAACGGCAGCATCGCCATGGGGTCGCGGCGGACGATACCCACCTTGCCTGCAGCGGCCGCAGTGGTCTCGGATGACAGGGTCGCCCCCATGAAGACCCCGTGGATCCAGTCCCGCGCCTCGGTCACGAGCGGGACGGTCGAGGCGCGGCGACCCCCGAAGAGGATCGCCGAGATCGGCACCCCGCGCGGGTCCTCGTACTCCGGCGCGATGATCGGGCACTGGGTGATCGGCGTGCAGAAGCGCGAGTTGGGGTGCGAGGACGGCTCGTCCGAGTCCGGCGCCCAGTCCCGGCCCTTCCAGTCGACCAGGTGTGCAGGGGGCTCCTTGGTCATGCCCTCCCACCAGATGTCGCCGTCGTCGGTCAGGGCGACGTTGGTGAAGAGCGAGTTGCCCTTGGCGACGGTGCGCATCGCGTTGGGATTGGTGTGCCACCCCGTGCCGGGGGCGACGCCGAACAACCCGTACTCCGGGTTGAGGGCGTAGAGGCGTCCGTCGGAGCCGAAGCGCATCCAGGCGATGTCGTCGCCCAGGGTCTCGACCTTCCAGTCCGGGACCGTGGGCTCCAGCATGGCCAGGTTGGTCTTGCCGCACGCCGAGGGGAAGGCGGCGGCCACGTAGTAGGTCTTCTGCTCCGGGGAGGTCAGCTTGAGGATGAGCATGTGCTCGGCGAGCCAGCCCTCGTCACGGGCCATCACCGAGGCGATACGCAGCGAGTAGCACTTCTTGCCCAGCAGCGAGTTGCCCCCGTACCCCGACCCGTACGACCAGATCATCCGTTCCTCGGGGAACTGGGTGATGTACTTGAGGTCGTTGCACGGCCACGGCACGTCGTCCTGACGGGGCTCGAGGGGCGCACCGACCGAGTGCAGGCACGGGACGAACGGGGTGCCCTCACCCATGCGCTCGAGGACGTGGCTCCCCATCCGGGTCATGATCCGCATGGACGCGACGACGTAGGCGGAGTCGGTGATCTCCACGCCGAACATGGGCTCCGCCGCAGTCAGTGGCCCCATGCAGAACGGGACGACGTACATCGTGCGACCGCGCATGCACCCCCGGTAGTGCTCGGTCATCTCGGCCTTCATCTCGACCGGGTCGCGCCAGTTGTTGGTCGGGCCGGCGTCCTCCTCCCGTACGGAGCAGATGAAGGTCCGCTCCTCGACCCGTGCGACGTCCGTGGGGTCGGTGCGGGCCAAGAAGGAGTTGGGCTTCGCGGTCGGGTCGAGGCGCTCCAGCGTGCCGGCCTCGACCAGCTCGTCGGTCAGCCGGGTCCACTCCTCATCGGAGCCGTCGCACCAGTGCACGCGGTCGGGCTGCGTGAGCTCGGCGACCTCGGCGACCCACTCGAGCAGCCGCTGATGCGTCGTGGGGGGACTGGTCCTGGGGGTCGTGTCGGTCGTCATCGGCTTCGTCACCCTTTCGCGTCAGTCGCTCCGTCCGCCCGACCCCACCGGTGCTCCGGGACCCGGCAACGGGTGTGCACGACCACGACCCGTACGGGCTGGCGTGCGGGCCGGATCGCGGGGATGTGGTGCACGTTACGCCGGTCGTCTCACATGATGGGAGGGACTTTGGTCGTGAAGCCGCTCACAAGTCGGGGAAGTCTTGTCGCCCGCTTGCCGGAACGGCGCAAGGTCTTTCGCGTACGGTCGGGTTGACCGCGCCTTCTCGCGTGGGGTCACGAAGGGCCTCGGGCCGTCGGCCAGGTGGCGGGGGTTTGTGCCCGGGGGTGGTGGGGGTCGGTCCGGTCAGCCGACCGAGGCGAGCTCTTCCTCGGCGCCCGACGGCAGCACCGGACGGTTGCTCCGGATGACACGGCCAGGCTGTAGCCGTGGCTGCGTGCGCAGCGCACCGTGGCCACGACGTCGTCGGCGTCCGCGGCCTGGACGACCGCGGCGAGGTGCTGGTCGACGTCGGTGCGGGTGTGGCGGGCGGCGGTGGTCGTGCTGGCGGACATCGGTGCTCCTGTCGTCCCGTTCGTGTCGGTGGTCGGACGACCGTGCTCCTCGTCACTTGACGCGGGCTTGCATGTGCAGTGGCCTGGAGACGTGTGGCTGTGCCAGCGATTTCGGGCCCGTGTGACCCAGCGGCTACACTCGCCAGCGGCCGTCCGCGGCCGGGCGCCCGTAGCTCAACGGATAGAGCATCTGACTACGGATCAGAAGGTTAGGGGTTCGAATCCCTTCGGGCGCGCCACCAGAGCCGTGGTACCACCACGGTACGGCGCCTGACCCGGCGGCCTCCAGGAAGCGGCTCGCGGATCTGCACGCCCAGTCCCAGGACGACAGGGGCGGTCAGCCGAGCAGCAGTTTGCGGTGATCGGTCATCGCGCTGAGCTCCGCCTGCATGGCCGCCTCGACGCGATCGCCGAACGCCTCGGGGGTCTCGCCCTCCCCCGGTCGCATCGGGTCAAGCACGGAAGTGACCCGTCTTGTCGGGACCAGGAGGTACGGCCGTAGCCCGGCTACGCCCAGCGGCTGGACCGGGGCGAGCACGGCGGTCCGCAGCTTGCTGGGCAGCGGCACGTGTGTGAGCAGCCCGACACCGCCGGCGTTGAGGCCCCAGGGCAGCGAGACGCTCACCGGCAGGGTGTTCATGCGCAGGGTCCTGTCCAGCCGCAACGCTCGGGCGAGCCGCCGGCCGTCGACCGAAGACGATCTCGTTGCTGTGGTGAACGCCTTGCCACCGTCGAGCTCGCCGCCGGGGAAGACGAGAACGTGCTCACCGCGGGCGAACGCGTCCAGCGCCGTGCCTCGCGATGCGGGCCGGGCTCCGAACGCCTCGATCAGCTTTCCGACCCGTAGCGTCCACCCTCGGCGAGGCGGTCGCGGACGAGTTGGCGGACGTGGGCCTCGCCATGTTCGAGCGGGCGCTTCTCGCGGTGCAGAACGACCAGGGTGCGAGGAGGTGGCGGGCGCGGTCATCCATGGGACACCGTCGTGCTGCATCACTGTTGATGACGCGGTCGCGTGAACGCGCACCACGACGTTCGAGGTCACAAGCATGATCCCACTGTTCGACAGCGTGCGCAGGCGATCTCCCCGCGGTCAAACTTGGCGTTGGCCTGGATTGCCGGACTGATCGCCTTGCCATCTCGACCATGCGAGCGCGGGTGCTCCCCGTCGTACGCCGCTCCCCAGGGCGGTCGCGCTGTTCCTCGTCGCCCGTGGACTCCGGTCAATCGGCGGTCATCCCCGTGGCCAGGTGACCACGAGCCGCCCGGCCTCGATACCTGCCTCGGTCCCGAGCTCCGCGCAAGCGCTGCGGAAGCGTTGACGTGCCCACGCCGCGTCGCCGGCGTCTGCGAGCCTCGTACGGCAGAAGTCGAGCGTCAGCGGCAAGGCATCCAGCCGCACGGGTCCGTCGCGGTCGACGTCGAGCAGGAAGAACAGGCCGATGTCGTTGCGCAGCACGGGGTCCACGGCGTAGTCGTCGATGAAGTCCCCCAGGTCGAAGAGCACCGACCCGCCGACACCCTGGAACACGTGTGCCGAGTGACCGGCGACGACTCCCGCCCCGACTTCGCGCAGGGCTTCGGCCGCCCGTCGTACGTAGGGGAGGGGCGCCCGGTTCATGTTCGGGCCCCAGTGCGGCATGACCACCACGAGGTCCACCTCGGTGGTCAGGTCTCGGACCGTCCCCGACAGCCAGGCCGGCACACCGTCTCGGCGGAGGTCCGCGTACGCGACGCCCGGCCGGTCGTCCCCGGCGGCGAAGTCCGCGGGATGGTCGGTGACACCGACCACGCCGATGCGGAGGCCACCGACGTCCAGCACCGCCGGGCGGCGCGCTGACGCCAGGTCGGGACCGGCGCCGACGACGGCGATCCCCGCCGACCCGAGGAGCTCGAGCGTGTCGAGGAGGGCGACGGCCCCGTAGTCGAGCGCATGGTTGTTCGCGAGGGTCACGCAACGGACCCCCAGCTCGACGAGGGCGTCGACGGCGCGTGGCGGTGCGCGGAAGAAGAACGGCTTGCGTGGGTCCGGCCACCTCTCCCCGCGTACGGAGACGGCGCACTCGAGGTTGAGCAGGACGGCGTCAGCCTCGCGAGCGGCCGCTGCCAACTCCGGGGAGAACAGCTCCCAGTCGCGGTCGCGCTCCAGCTGATCGGCCACGCCGCGACCGAGCATCGTGTCACCCGCCAGTCCGAGTCGCACCACGAGGAGGATCCTCCGCGGTCCTGCTCCGTCAGACCAGCACGTCGAGGACGTCGCGGACGGAGACCATGCCGACGGCCCGACCACCCTCCCGTACGGGGACGTGCCGAACCCCGCCCAGCTCCATGAGCTCGGCCACGGAGCTGATGGCGTCGTCGGGCGTGACCCACATGACCGGTTCGGTCATCACGTCCGCCGCCCAGACCTCGTCCGGGTCGGCCCCCTCGGCCAGTGCGCGGACCACATCGCGCTCGGACAGGATCCCGGGCGCGGAGCCCGCTCGCACGACGAGGACGGCCCCGACACCCGCGCCGGACATCTGCTCAGTGACCTGGCGGAGCGTGCTGTGCCCGCCGACCTCGACGACGGGGCGGACCATGATCGACCTCACCGGGTCGTCGGGCGAGAACCCCCTACGTGCGCTCGCGGCGTTCTCGGTCATGCCGTCAATGTCCGTCCGGGCGCGCCGCGTTGCCAGGTGGCGAAGGTCCCGTCCTGTCGCGTCAGGGCACCTGGAAGCCGAGTTCGACCGTCCGGGGCAGCCAGGCGGCGGGCCCCCGCATCAGGACGCCCCACCGTGGACCCAGCCGGGTCGTCCGGCCCTGGAGGCTCCGCAGACTTGGCCCCAGGATGTCCTCATGGCGCGGGCACTCCTGCTGTACGGGACCGGTGAGGGTCACACGACCGACATCGCGACCGAGATCGCCGCCACGCTCGCCGAGCACGGCCACGAGGTCGACACCGTGCGGGCCGACAGCTCGCCCGGGCCCTCGCCGGGGGACTACGACGGCGTGGTCGTCGGTTCGTCGATCCACCTGGGCACGCACGACCGGCACCTCGTCGACTGGGTCCGCCACCGCCGCGACGATCTCGTCGGGCGCCCGGCCACGTTCTTCACGGTCTGCCTGTCAGCGGTCACCGAGCACGGTGAGGCCGAGCTCGCGCAGGCGTACGTGGACGGCTTCGTCGAGGAGACCGGCTGGCACCCGGACATCGTCGGCCTCTTCGGCGGGGCCCTGCTCTACACCCGGTACGGCTTCGCCAAACGGGCGGTCATCAAGGACATCGCCACCCGGCAGGGGCTGCCGACCGACACGACCCGCGACTGGGACCTCACCGACCACGAGGCGGTCCGGCACTTCGCCGACGACACGGCCCGGCTGCTGACCGCCGGGCTACCTCCGGCCGGCCCGGGCTGAGCGACGTGGCCGGAGCGGTCGGCGCGGAAGGCCCGGCGCCCGCGTGGCTCGCCTGTGGGGAACCGGACCTGCCGACGTCCGAGCAGTGGCTCGCCCCGCGTGAGGCAGCCCGTGCGGCGGGAATGCGCTTCACCAAGCGTCGTACGGAGTACCTGCTGCGGCGTCTCGCCGGAAAGCGGGCCGTCGCCGGCGTGACGGGTCTGGCCGACGACGTCACCGGTCTGGCCCGGATCGAGGTCGCCAACCACCCCGGCGGCGCCCCGTACGCTCTCGTCGACGGGAGGCCTGCCGGTTGCGACGTGTCGCTCACCGACCGCGCCGGGTGGGCCGTGTGCCTGGTCGGCCCGGACCTCGGCCGCGTCGGGTGCGACCTGGAGCTGGTCGAGAACCGGTCCGACGGCTTCGTCACCGACTTCCTGACACCGGCCGAGCAGACCTACGTGCGGGAGCGCTCCGGGGCCGACCGGGAGGTCGCCGTCAACCTGGTCTGGTCCGCAAAGGAGAGCGCCCTCAAGGTGCTGCGCACGGGGCTGCGCCGGGACACCCGGACGGTCGAGGTGACGGTGGAGGCACCGAAGACCGGCCGGCCCGAGGGATGCGACGGTTGGGAGCGGCTCCAGCTGTCCACGGCCGGGGGTGACCTGATGGCCGGGTGGTGGCGGCGCGACGGCCGCTTCCTGCTGACGGTGGCTGCCGCCCAGCACCTGCCCGCTCCCGTACGGCTGCCCGGCTCCGCCGATCTGGCCACCGCCCGGCCGCTCCACACCTGGCTGGAGCGGCCGCTGGCGCCCTGACGTACGGGCGCTCGTCAGTCGGTGTGCGCCATCTCCCGCGCCATGCCGCGCTCGACGGCTTCCACGACGTACGGACGCAGCTGCGCGGCGGGGATGATCTGGTCGACCGACCCCACGCTCTGCGCCCGCTGGATCGTGTGGATCGAGTCGAACTCGTCGGCGACCTCACCGAGCTTCTCCGACCGGACCTCCTCGGTGACCCGGGCCAGCTGCGCGCGCAGGGCGGCGGCCTCCGGGCCCGACGCGGCCACGACGGCCTCCCGGAGCGACGCCACCCGGGGGTCGCGTTCGGTCCGCGCCCGCACGTCACGGGCGAAGACCGTGGCGGCCGCAGGCGCACCGCCGATGACCGACGCGTACGAGCCCTCGACCGCGGCGATCTCCATCGAGGGGTTGAGGCGCTTGGAGAAGACCACGAACGCACCGCCGTGGTAGCGGGAGATGACGACGAAGACGATCGGACCGACGAAGTTGGTGACGGCCCGGCCGATCTCCGCGCCGTACTCCAGCTGCCAGTGCCGCATGGACTCGGGCGAGCCGTCGAAGCCGGACAGGTTGGCCAGGACCACGAGGGGCCGGTTGCCGCTGGCGGCATTGACCGCCCGGGCGGTCTTGCGCGCCGACTGCGGGAAGAGCGTGCCCGACGTCCACGACGGAGGACCGTCCGCGGGCACGTATCCGCGGCGCGCGAGAGTCCGCGACTCCAGACCGAGCAGACAGACTGAGATGCCCCCGACGTGGGCGTCCCACACCACCGACGTCTCCGCGCCGCGCCAGGCGGCCCACCGCTCCAGCGGCTCGGAGTCCGTGTCGGCGACAGCGCGGAGGACGGACCGGATGTCGAAGGGCTTCTTGCGCTCCGAGTTGTGCTCTGACGAGAACACGTCGCCGACCGTGCGCAGGTCGCTGCCCGCGACTGCCGCATGCGTGGCTGTGCGGACGTCCCGGTCCACCGGGTCCGCGGTCTGCCGACGGCGTGGGAAGCGTTCGCCCGGCACGACGTACGTGTGCTCGTAGTGCCGCATGAGCACCCGGCAGGCGTCCTCGAACGTGGGGGCCCAGTACTGGGCCTGGCCGTTCGGCCCCATCACCCGGTCGAAGCCGCCGATGCCGAAGTTGTCCTCGGCCGAGACCCCGCCGGAGAAGTCGAGGGCCTGCTTGCCGGTGAGCACCATGGCGCTGGTCGGGACCATGACGAGGATCCCCCTGGTGTGCATGAGCATCGTGGCCTCGGCGTTCCAGTAGGGCTGGCCGCCCACGTTGATGCCGGTGACCACGATGTTGATCTCACCGCCGCGCTGGGTGAACTCGATGAGCCCCCGCAGCACGTCGGCGATCCAGTCCATGTTCTCGGTGCCGCTGTCCATCGCGATGAGCGCGCCCGACGACACGGCGAACCACTCGACGGGGACCCGCATGCGCTCCGCGAGGTCGAGTGCGGCGAGGATCCGGCGGCACTCCGGCTCGGCCAGGTTGCCCAGCCCACGCGTCGGGTCGCTGAGCAGCGCGACGCGGGTCATGCCCTCGGGGACCTTCGCCGTCCGGCTGGTGAGCAGCCCGACGACCACGTTGGCCGTGTTGAGGCCAGGCTCCCGGTCCACCGGCTGCAGGGTCCCGTCGGGACCGAGGTCGTGCTCGACGAAGTCGCCGGGCGGGAAGTCCGCCGACGTCCCGGGCTGGGGTGCAAGCATCCGCACGACCTCGTACGGGTAGGGGACGCCGAACCGCTGGGCGACGAGGACCTTCTGCCGGTACGGGGTGAGCGGCCGCACCGGCTCGTTGCCCAGCGGCCGTTCCTGCACCGTGACACCGTGGCCGCCGACCCCGTGGACGTGCAGGACGGCGTCACGGACCGATCCGTCCGGCTCGGGGATGCTCACCCGGAGCAGCACCCGCTCCAGGTCGGCGCCCTCGGCGAGCGGCGCGAACGACTCGGCCAGCCTGGGCCAGGACTCGCGCGGCACGTCCCAGGGGGGTCGCACGTACAGGACGATCCGGTTGGCCTTCGGCCGCTGCCGCGGAGGGTACGCGGCCAAGGCTGCCCGCATCGCGGCGAGCGCCTGCAGTCCCATCCGGCCCAGCCACGGGTACGACACCTCCCCGCTGGAATCGCGGAACGGCGTGAGGTCGCGGACCTCGGCGAGCGCGAAGAGTCGGTGGTCCTTGGGGTTCTCGTGGGCCACCCCGTGGAAGAGGTAGACATCCTCCGCCGACGCGAGCCGCTCGAGCCGGAAGTTGGAGAGCCGCCACAGGTAGAGGCGCTTGGCCAGCATGGGGTGCAGGTTGCGGTAGAGGAGGTCCTCCTGCAGCCCGCCCCCCGCCCGGGGCCGGTAGGTCAGGTGCTGGGTGCGGAAGTGCTCGGCCTCCTCTCCTCCCGTGCTCGTCACCGTGACGTCCAGACGCCACGGCTGGCGGCCGAAGTCGGACCGGGTGAGCAGCTCCTCCACCTGGGCCGCGGTCTCCTCGATGGTGGTCCGCCCGCCCGCCCGCCAGCTGCCGAGGTCGACGACCACCTTGCGCTCGGCCGTGACGTCCGCCAGGTGCGCGGCCACCGCCCGGGCCAGCTGTGGCAGCCGGTCCAGCTCGTCGTGGACCACGATCAGGTGGACGTGCTTGTTCCCCCAGTCGTAGTCGGCGGCGCAGAGGAGGACGTCCTCGCGCTCGTCGAAGCGGAGGTCGTGCAGCTCGCGGATCCGGTAGAACCGGCGGGCGTACACCTCCAGCAGGGTCCTCCGGAACGCCGCGTCCTCCTTACCCAGCCACCGACGGAGCAGCGCGCCGCGTTGCGGGTGCGGGGAGCGCACCAGCCGCTCGATCGAGGCCTCCCGGTCGGGACCGTCCGGGGCCGCCTCGAGCGAGTCGAGGACGCGCTCCGTCTCCGCGTACTCCTGGTCGACGAGGGACTCGAGGACCGGCTCGTCGAAGTAGTGGAACCGCACGTCTCGGGCCAGCTCCGCGATGCCCTGGTGCCGGCCCTGCGCGGACGTGGCCAGCCGGTCGAGCCGGGAGCGCATCTCCTGGTCCGCCAGGGGCGCGAGGACGGACCTGGCCCGGAGGCGGCGCTCCAGTACCGACAGGACCACTGGCACGAGGTCCCCGACCCGGGCGAAGGAGCGGAACATCCACACCACTGCTGCGTCCAGCTCGGGTGTGCGGTCCAGGCCGGTGATGCCGTAGCGGGACAGCGCCACCTCCAGGTGCGCGCGGTAGGCCTCGGGCAGGCCGGCCCGGTCGGGGTCCAGCCACTGGAGGAAGGCCAGCAGGTACTCCTGGGTGCTGCTCGCGGTGAGGGCGTCGTCGGGCTGGGTCTCCGTACGGGGGCGGTAGAGCGCGCCGACCTCGGCGAAGAGGTCGAGCAGACCGTCCTCGCAGCTGATCAGTCCGGGGTCGTCGGCGGGGGACACCTCACCGAGCCGCCGCTGCTCGACGAGCAGACGCCTGAGCGAGGCGGGGTCGAGGTCGTAGCCGAGGAGGTAGTTGCGCAGGGAGCCGTAGACCCGCTCGCACAACGGCGTTCCGGCGGCGGGGCGGGCCTCCAGGCCGGTCAGGTCGACCGTCCCGGCGACGGCGGCCGTGCCGCCTTCGCGCGCGGACGTCCTGATCCGCAGGACCGGGGCACCGGCGCCGACCTGCGCGTTGGGCACGACGTCGACCGACGCGACCTCGCCCCCGTACGGGGCCGTGATGGTGGACTCCATCTTCATGCTCTCCAGCACCGCCACGGGCTGGCCCTCCGCGACGACGTCCCCGGGTTGGACGAGGACGGCGACGACGAAGGCCGGCCACCCGGCGCGGACGACTCCTCCGTCGTCACGCACGACTGTGTGCGTGGTGTCGTCGACGACGACCCGGAACACGGCACCTTGCGTGGCTGCCACGACGCGGTGCGACCTGTCCCCGCACCGCACCCGTCGCTCGTAGGCGTTGACGGTTTCGACGGACAGGTCGGCTGCGTGCTGACCCCACCGGACCCGGTACGAGCCGGGGGATGTGCGGTAGACGGCGAGGTCGTACGTGCCCCCGGCGTAGCGGAGCTGCACCCTGGTGCCGATCGTATCCGGCACCTCCGGCCGGCCCCGACGTGCGCCGACGTGGAAGGCGGCCTCCACGCCGGCGTGGTCGGCGTTGTAGGCCTCGACGGCGGCCACGAGCAGGGCCACGGGCTCGGCGGGGGGTACGTGCTCGTCCGCGGCGGTGATCCTGTCCAGCCAGCGGTTGTCGAGGTCGCCCGACCGGAGCTCGGGCCGGTCGAGGAGCGTGAGCAGGAACGAGCGGTTGGTCGCCCCGCCCTCGACGACGACCGTGCTCTGGGCCAGTGCCCGCCGCAGCCGGGCCAGTGACTCGTCCCGCGTCCGGCCCCAGGCCACGATCTTGGCGATCATGGAGTCGAACTCGGCCGCGATCGTGTCTCCCTCGCGCACACCGGAGTCGACGCGCACACCGCTGCCCGTGGGGAGCCTGAGCATCGCCAGCCGCCCGGGGGAGGGGACGAAGCCCTGCTCGGGGTCCTCGGCGCACAGCCGCGCCTCCACCGCGTGGCCCCGTGGAGCTGGGGATTCCCCCTCCAAACGGCCCCCGGCAGCCACGTGCAGCTGCAGCTTCACCAGGTCGAGGCCGGTTGTCGCCTCGGTCACCGGGTGCTCGACCTGGAGCCGGGTGTTGACCTCCATGAAGAGGAACCGGCGGGTGATCGGGTCGACGAGGAACTCCACCGTGCCGGCGTTGCGGTACCCCGCGGTCGCGGCGAGCCGGACAGCAGCCGCCTTGATCTCCCGCTCGGCGGCCGCATCGAGTGCCGTGGAGGCCGATTCCTCGATCACCTTCTGGTTCCGCCGCTGGACGCTGCAGTCCCGCAGCCCGACCGCCCAGGTGGTGCCGTGGGCGTCGGCGATCACCTGGACCTCCACGTGCCGGGCCGCCGGGACGAGCTGTTCCATGAACACGGCGGGGTCGCCGAAGGCCAGCTCGGCCTCGCCCCGCGCCGAGGCGAGCGCCGGAGCGAGCTCGTCCGGGGCGCGAACCACGCGGATGCCGCGCCCCCCACCCCCGGCCGAGGCCTTGAGCACGACGGGGTAGCCGAGCTGCGCGGCCTGTGCGGCCGCGTCCTCCGGGTCGTCGACCGGTCCACCGCCCCACGGCACGACCGGGACGTCGGCCTTCTCGGCCAGCCGCTTGGCCGTCACCTTGTCCCCCAGCTGGCGGATGGTGGCGCTGTCGGGGCCGACGAAGACGATCCCTGCCTCCTCGCACCGGTGCGCGAAGGACGCCCGCTCGGCGACGAACCCCCATCCGACCCACACGGCGTCGCACCGGGCCTCGACCAGCGCCTGGACGACGGCGCCCTCGTCGAGGTAGCGGGACTTGCGGTGCCCGTCGGCGGGGTCGAGGTACGTGGCCGGCCCGAGGTGGACCGCCTCGTCCGCCGCCTGCACGAACCACGCCTCCGCGTCAGGGTCCGTGTAGAGCGCGACGGTCGTGATGCGGTGCCCGTCGGCGTCGGCCACTTCGGTGCGGTTCAGCTCCGCCACCGCCGTGAGCACGCGCATGGCGGCCTCGCCCCTATTGACAATCCCCAAGCGGTGGATCCTCTTCACGGTCTCGTCGTCCCCTCACCCGGTCATCACGGCGTGCAGCGGCGCGCGCACCTCGTCGGGCAGGGCCCCGGGCATCGGCACGGTGCGGTAGCCCCGCAGTCGCAGGACGCTCCGTCCGGCCTCGTCCACCACGTCGCAGTCGAAGCGGCCGCCCCCGGAACCGGCGGGATGCGCGACGGCGACGACGGGCCCCTCGGCCGTCGCCGGATCGACCAGCACCTGCAGGTAGTCCACGTGGGCCGGCAGGCCCAGCCGGCCCTCGTGCCCAGCCTCCCAGAGACCGGCCACCTGGAAGCACAGCTCCACGGCCCTCGGTCCCATGACGGTGGGACCCGAGGCAGGGTCGTGACCAGCGGGCAGGTCAGCGGCCATGGCCCCGGCAGCGGCGTCGTCCTGGCGCCATGCCTCGCCGACGACCTGGTAGGCGGGGCCGTGGAAGTAGAGCCGGTAGACGTCGTCGGGTCCCAGCAGCGGGGCGTCCGCGGCGTGGGTGACCCGGTCAGCGCCCTCGTCGTCCGGTCGCTGCCTCGCTAGCCGTATCGACCCCGTGAAGTGGAGCGTCTGCTGCGGGGTCTCGCTGCCAGGCAGCAGCCGTTCGGCCAGGAGCCGGCAGTCGGCGACGAGGTCCGCGCCGGCGGGCCGGACCCGGGCCGTCACCGTCAGCGTCCTCGGTTCGTCGCGGTAGAACTTCACCGGGGCCCGGAAGTCGACGTCCTCCACGGCCACGACGTGCCACTCCGGCACGAGCAGACGGGCCACCTCGGCGAAGGCCTCCATGCCCATGACCCCTGGAAGCACCGGTGTGCCTTCGATCCGGTGGTGGTCGAGGAAGGGCTGCGCCGTCGGGTCCAGGGTGGTCCGCACCACGAGCCCGTCGTGCACGTCCGCCGCGACCACCCCACCGACCATCGGCCCGGCGCCGCTCGTGTCCACCAGGCCCGGGTCGAGCCCGCCGGCCGGGTGCGGTCCCTCCGCCATCCTCCCGAGGGCGCCCGCGACCACGACCTCGCCCTGGAAGTCGTGCGCGGTCAGCTCGCGTCGAATCCAGGCCACCCCGGCCTCGGGCGGGAGCATCTCCACGCCGGCCATCTCCATGATCTTGGGGATGGAGCCTCGGGTCGCCATGCCGATGCCGCCCCAGGCGGTCCAGTCGAGTGCGAGGCCCCGCGTGCTCTTTCGGGTCCTGCGGAGACTGCTGGTGATCTTGCACAGCAGGTCGTTGGCGGCGCTGTAGTCGGTCTGACCCGCGTTGCCGAACCGCCCAGCCACCGAGGAGAAGACCGCGGTCGTCCCGATCGGTAGGTCGCCGGCGGCGGCTAGCACGGCGAACCAGCCGTCGCTCTTGACGTCGAGGACGAGGTCGAACTCGTCCGGTTGTTTGTCCGGCAGCGCGCGGCTGACCTCCACCCCGGCCGCGTGCAGCAGTACGTCGATGCGGTCGGCACCCTCCCGGATCCGTTCCATGACCTGGCGCACGGCGTCCGTGTCGGTGAGGTCGACGGAGTGGTAGTGGGCCGTTCCCCCGGCCGCACGGACCGCGTCGATCGCGGCGACGGCGGCCGCGAGCCGCTCGAACCGGGCCAGTTCCCGGTCGATCGCCACCGGGGTGGGGCGATCACCGCGCTCCTTCATCCGCGCGGCGAGGACACCCTTGAAGGCGTCGCGGTCCTCGACGTACTGCCGGAGGTCGGGGTCCGCTGGGTCGGGCGCGGGAGTCAGGTCGAGGAGGTGGAAGGTCCCGCCCGACGCCCTCGCCAGGTCGGCGGTGATCGCGGACACGATGCTCCCGGCGGCACCGGTCACGAGGACGGTGCTGTCGGGGCCGAGAGTCGTGGCCCCGGCGCTGGGGGCGTCCTGGGGGGGGAAGGGTCGCTCGGCCAGGCCGACGCCCCAGCGGCGCCCGTCGACGCGCCCGACCTCGACGCAGCCGGGGTCGCGCAGCGTCTCCTCGACGAGAGCAGCAGCCAGCGCCGCGGTCTTGCGGCCGACGGGGAAGTCGACTGCTTTGACCAGGGTGTCCGTGCGCTCTCTCTTGTACGCCTTGGTGAAGCCGGTCACCGCGCCGCCCATCGGAGCGGTGGCGCCGGCGTCGTCATACCCGTGGAAGCCGCCGAGCCGGGTGCCCGTGACCAGGAAGGGGCCGTCGTCGTAGAGGAGACGCATCGTCGCGTAGAGCGCCTTGACCCGGCGGCGCAGGGCTTCGCGCCACCCGGCCACGTCGAGGGCGGCGTGCGGTCCCTCGTCGTCGAGCGCCGCCAGCCAGTAGACGCCGGCGATCGGGCCGTCGGCCCGCCAGCCCCGGACCGACTCCAGCAGCCGGTCGGTGGGCGTCCCGGGGTCGAGGGTGAGCACCGTGGCGCCGGTCGTGCCGAGCCGTTTCACCAGCGCGTCCGCTACGCCGCCCTCGTCCCGCATGACCACGACCCGGGCTCCCGCGAGCGTCACGCCTGTGGGCACGCACTGCTCCAGGGTGGGCCGCATGGCCGGTACGGGGACGCGGCGCGGCACGCGGTCCACCGCGTCCAGGTCGCCCTGCACTGTGGTCGGGTGGACCGCCGCCGTTTCCGCCACGGAGTCGACCTGGGTGCCGACTGCGGGTGCGGCGGCTACGGCCGTCGGGGGTGCGTCGGGCTGGATCCCGGTCTTGTCGCGGATCCAGCCGATGACGTGGGTGAGGGTGGGGAACTCGCGCAGGGACAGGGAGTCGTCGCGTTCGACGTCGAAGCGCTGGCGGACGGCGGCGAAGACCTCGGCCTGCTTGACGGTGTCCACGCCGAGGTCGGCCTCCAGGTCGAGGTCGAGGTCGAGCAGCTCGGGTGGGTAGCCGGTCATCTCGGCCACGATCGCCACCACCGCGTCGGTGACCTCGTCCGCGGCCGCCTCCGGGGTCACGGCCTCGGCCGCCGGGGGTGCGGCGGGTGTGGGCGCCGCGGGTGCGGCGGCTACGGGTGCGGCGGCTACGGGTGCCACCGCGTCGGCTGTCGCCGCCGGTGCCGGCAGGGGTCTCTCCGCAGGTGCCGGCACGGGTGCTGCAACCGGAGGCGTCGCCGTCGCGGCCGGAGGGACGGGGGCCGTCACCGGCGGCCCCTCGTCGACCACCCGCAGGCGGCGGGTGGCGACCTCGAGCCGCGCGCCCGGACGGCCGGTGATGGTGTCCAGCCACCGCTGCCAGGCCTGCGGGTCGACGA
>DASTQL010000067.1:0-10488 GCA_035761805.1 Jiangellales bacterium
CCGCCGACCGAGATCGACGCCGACGAGCCACCCGCCGGGGAAGGCGGCCCGGCGCCCCGCACACGGGCTCGTCGCGCCACCAAGGCCGCGGGGACCCCCGCGCCCGCGCCCGCCGAGGCTTCGGAGGGCGGCGCGAGCGCCGGCTCGGTCGCCGACGTGGAGGCACCCGAGGGCGCGGCGCCCACCGCTGGGGGCCCGGCCTTCCAGTCACCGGTGTTCCAGGCACCCCGCTTCACCGTCCCGGAGCGCGCCACCGCCGCGCTCGTCGGAGGCGACGACGTCGAGGCGGACGACGTCCCCGCCGAGGCGGGCGAGGAGGGGGCGGGAGACGAGGACCGCGAGGAGGGCGGTACCCGTCGTCGTCGCCGCCGCCGGGGCGGCCGTGGTCGCCGCAAGGACGGCGCCGAGCCGCCCGAGGGCGCCGAGGACGGTGCCCAGCAGGGAATGGCCGAGCCGGAGGCCGGGACCGAGGCGGACGGGACCGGGGCCGAGGAGTCCGAGGCCGACGAGCCGGAGTCCGACGAATCCGTGCCGGGCGGCTCGCGTCGTCGCCGCCGCCGTCGTAGGCGTCGTGGGGAGGGCGCGGACGACGAGTCGGACGAGCCGAACACCGTCGTACGGGTCCGGGAACCCCGGCCCCGCGGCGAGGTTGAGGGCGAGGTGACCGGACTCAAGGGCTCGACCAGGCTCGAGGCCAAGAAGCAACGTCGCCGCGAGGGACGCGAGGCAGGTCGCCGGCGCCCACCGATCGTCAGCGAGGCGGAGTTCCTCGCGCGGCGCGAGTCGGTGGACCGGGTGATGGTCGTGCGCCAGGCCGGCGGCCGGACCCAGATTGCCGTGCTCGAGGACGGCGTGCTCGTCGAGCACTACGTCAGCCGCGAGCAGCAGCAGTCCATGATCGGCAATGTCCACCTGGGCAAGGTGCAGAACGTCCTCCCGGCGATGGAGGCTGCCTTCGTCGACATCGGGCGGGGACGCAACGCGGTGCTCTACGCGGGCGAGGTCGACTGGGCGGGTCTCGGCGTGTCCGGCGGGCCGAAGCGGATCGAGGAGGCCCTCAAGTCCGGGCAGTCGGTGCTCGTCCAGGTCACCAAGGATCCCGTCGGCCACAAGGGGGCTCGCCTGACCAGCCAGGTCAGCCTCCCCGGTCGCTACCTGGTCTACGTCCCGGGCGGGTCGATGAGCGGCATCAGCCGCAAGCTGCCCGACACCGAGCGCAACCGTCTCAAGCGGGTCCTCAAGCAGGTCGTCCCCGACGACGCCGGCGTGATCGTACGGACGGCCGCCGAGGGGGCCAGCGAGGAGGAGCTGACCCGCGACGTCGCCCGGCTCACGGCGCAGTGGGAGGACATCGCTGCCAAGGCCGCGTCGGGTTCGGCCCCCCAGCTGCTCTACGGCGAGCCGGACCTCACGATCAAGGTGGTCCGCGACCTGTTCAACGAGGACTTCGCCAAGCTCGTCGTGGCCGGCGACGACGCCTGGGACACCGTCGAGCCGTACGTGTCCTTCGTCGCCCCCTCCCTGGCCGACCGGTTGGAGCGGTGGGTCGGCACCGAGGACGTCCTCACGCACTACCGGGTGGACGAGCAGATCGCCAAGGCGCTGGACCGGAAGGTCTGGCTCCCCTCCGGCGGCTCGCTCGTGATCGACCGCACCGAGGCGATGACCGTGGTCGACGTCAACACCGGGAAGTTCACCGGCTCCGGTGGCAACCTCGAGCAGACCGTCACCAAGAACAACCTCGAGGCGGCCGAGGAGGTCGTCCGTCAGCTCCGGCTGCGCGACATCGGCGGGATCATCGTCATCGACTTCATCGACATGGTGCTCGAGTCGAACCGGGACCTCGTCCTGCGCCGGCTGGTGGAATGCCTGGGTCGCGACCGCACCAAGCACCAGGTCGCCGAGGTCACTTCGCTCGGGCTCGTCCAGATGACCAGGAAGAAGATCGGGACCGGGCTGGTCGAGGCGTTCAGCGAGACCTGCGAGCAGTGCAAGGGCAGGGGCGTCATCGTCCGCCTGGACCAGGTCGGCTCGGGCTCGTCCGATGGTCCCGGCGACGGCGCGGCCGCGTCGGGTGCCGCATCCGCGCCGGCTGCCGACGGCGACGGCGGTCGGCCCGCCCGCCGCCGTCGTGGGGGTCGGTCGGCGCGCTCGGCCGGGGGCGCACCGCCGACCGAGGCGGCCCGGGAGGCGGCCGCCGAGCCTGCGCCGGCGGGCGCCTGACCACCGCACGTACGGGGGGCGGGGCCGGTTTGACCGGTCGTCGTCCGGCTCCGTACCCTGGTGCGTCGGCGCGGATCGCGCCGCCGTCCCGCGCGCCCTCCTCCGGGTCGGCGCGCGCCCGATGCCCCACACGAGGAAGAGAGCCCGCGGTGTACGCGATCGTCCGCAGCGGCGGCAGGCAGCACAAGGTGTCGGTCGGCGACGTCATCGAGGTCGACCGGCTCCACGGCGAGGTCGGCTCCAGCGTCAGCCTGCCGGCCCTCCTGCTCGTCGACGGCGGCGACGTCACCACCGACGCCGAGGTCCTCGCCGGGGTCACGGTCACGGCCGAGGTCCTCGGTGAGACCAAGGGACCGAAGATCGACATCCTCCGCTTCAAGAACAAGACCCGCTCCCGCCGCCGCCAGGGTCACCGGCAGCGCCACACCCAGCTGAGGGTCACCGACATCGCCGGCTCCGAGACGAAATCCCAGACGAAGTAAGGGGTTCCCATGGCTCACAAGAAGGGCGCCTCGTCGAGCAAGAACGGGCGCGACTCCAACGCGCAGCGACTCGGCGTCAAGCGTTTCGGCGGCCAGCTCGTCGGGGCCGGTGAGATCATCGTGCGCCAGCGCGGCACGCACTTCCACCCGGGCACCAACGTCGGGCGGGGCAGCGACGACACACTCTTCGCCACTGCGGCCGGCGCCGTCGAGTTCGGCGTCCGCCGGGGCCGCAAGGTCGTCAACGTGGTGCCGCAGGGAGGCTGACCCACCGGGCGTTGACGCACCCGTAGGTGACGTCGAGGGCGGGCCGGTCGGCTGACCGGCCCGCCCTCGTCTGCTCCGTCCCGTCCCAGCCAGGAGAACGGCCCGTGGCCATCCCGTCCTTCGTGGACCGTGTCGTGCTGCACGTCGCCGCCGGCGACGGCGGCAACGGCGCCGCGTCCGTCCACCGGGAGAAGTTCAAGCCGCTGGGCGGCCCCGACGGTGGCAACGGCGGCCGGGGGGGCGACGTCGTGCTCGAGGTCGACCCCGGCACCACGACGCTGCTCGCCTACCACCGAAGGCCACACCGGCGTGCTCCGAACGGCGCCCAGGGACAGGGGGGCCACCGGCACGGCGCCGGCGGCGCCGACGTCGTGCTGTCCGTACCGGACGGCACCGTCGTGTCCACGACCGACGGCGAGGTGCTGGTCGACCTGGTCGGCCCCGGCACCCGCTTCGTGCTGGCCCAGGGGGGCCGAGGAGGCCTGGGCAACGCGGCCTTGGCCAGCACCCGGCGCAAGGCCCCCGGCTTCGCGCTCCTCGGCGAGCCCGGGGAACGGCGCGACGTCGTGCTCGAGCTCAAGAGCGTCGCGGACGTCGGGTTGGTCGGCTTCCCCAGCGCGGGCAAGTCCAGTCTGGTCGCTGCCATCTCGGCGGCCAGACCCGCGGTGGCCGACTACCCGTTCACCACCCTCGTCCCCAACCTCGGCGTGGTCGAGGCTGGCGACGTGCGCTTCACGGTGGCCGACGTGCCCGGGCTGATCGAAGGGGCCAGCGAGGGTCGTGGGCTCGGCCACGAGTTCCTCCGCCACGTCGAGCGGTGTGCGGCACTGGTGCACGTGGTGGACTGCGCCACGCCGGAGCCCGGCCGTGACCCGGTGAGCGACATCGACGTGGTCGAGCGGGAGCTGTCGGCCTACGGCGGGCTGGAGGACCGTCCACGCCTCGTCGCCCTCAACAAGGTCGACGTCACCGAGGCGCGTGAGCTGGCCGAGCTCGTCCGCCCGGAGCTGGAGGCGCGGGGGTTGCGGGTCCTGGAGATCTCCGCCGCCACCCACGAGGGCCTGCGCCCGCTCACCTTCGCCATGGCGGAGGTCGTGGCTGCGACCCGGGCCGCAGCACCGCCGCCGGAGCGCACGCGCCTGGTGCTGCGACCCGCGGCGGTCGATGACGCCGGCTTCCGCGTGGTGCGTGATGGGGACCGCTTCCTCGTCCTCGGGGCCAAGCCCACTCGGTGGGTCGCACAGACCGACTTCAGCAACGACGAGGCCGTCGGCTACCTGGCCGACCGCCTGGCCCGGCTGGGCGTCGAGGACGCCCTGGTGGCTGCCGGCGCGCAGGCCGGTGACGAGGTCGTCGTCGGTGACGTCGTCTTCGACTGGGAGCCCTCCGTGCAGGCCGGCGCCGAGCGGCTGGGGCCGCGGGGCTCCGACCCACGGCTCGAGGGGCGTTGAACGGGGTGGGACTGGGGGAGCACGGCGACGGGACCGCGGCCTCCGCCGGCCGGGTCGTGGTCAAGGTCGGCTCGTCCTCGCTGACCAGCGCGTCGGGCGGGGTCGACGACAGCCGGATCGAGCGGCTCGTCACCGCCCTGGCCTCCGCCCGCGCCCGCGGGTCCGAGGTGGTGCTGGTCTCCTCCGGTGCGATCGCCGCGGGACTCGCCCCCTTGGGCCTGGCCCGTCGGCCACGACAGCTGGCCATGCAGCAGGCCGCCGCGAGCGTCGGCCAGGGACTGCTGGTCGCGCGCTACACCGCTGCGTTCGCCCGGCACGGGCTCCGGGTAGGGCAGGTCCTTCTCACCGTCGACGACGTCACCCGGCGCTCGCACTACCGCAACGCCTACCGCACCCTGCACCGGTTGCTGGAACTGGGTGTGGTCCCCGTCGTCAACGAGAACGACACGGTCGCCACCGACGAGATCCGGTTCGGCGACAACGACCGGCTGGCCGCCCTGGTGGCCCAGCTGGTCCATGCCGACGTCCTGGTGCTGCTCTCCGACGTCGACGGCCTGTACGACGGCGACCCGCGCCGCCCCGGGGCCCGGCGGCTCGACGTCGTCTCGGGCCCGGCCGACCTGGATGGGGTCCAGCTCGGCCGCCGTACGGGGGCGACGGGGCTGGGTACCGGTGGCGTGCAGACCAAGGTGGAGGCGGCTCGGATCGCCACCGGCTCCGGGGTGGAGGTGGTGCTGGCGGCGGCCGCCGACGCCGAGGACGCCCTGGCGGGACGACCGGTCGGCACCCGCTTCCTGCCGCAGGCCCGACGCCGGTCCACCCGGCTGCTCTGGCTCGAGCACGCGACCGAGGGCAAGGGGCACCTGGTGCTCGACCCCGGTGCCGTACGGGCCGTGGTCGAGCGGCGGCTGTCCCTCCTCCCGGCCGGGATCACGGCGGTTGAGGGCAGCTTCGCGGCGGGCGACCCGGTGGACCTTCTCGACGAAAACCGTCACGCTGTGGCCCGCGGACTGGTCAACTACGACTCGAAGGAGCTGCCCGAGCTGCTCGGGCGGTCGACGAGGGAGCTGGCGCGGGAGCTGGGCCCCGCGTACGAGCGCGAGGTCGTCCACCGCGACGACCTGGTGCTGTTGCGGCACTAGATGAGAGGCGGTGGGCACAGCGGTGCAGAAGCGCCCGGGCGTGCCCGCCGCACTCTGGCACGTGACGCTGAGCGTCGCCGGAGTCCGCCTACCCTGTGCGGAGGTTCGCGCCGCGCTGGAGCGGCTCGCCCACGAGCGCCCCTTCCTGCACGCCGGCCGCTACGCCACGGACCGAGCCGAGGTGCGCTACTGGGAGGAGGCGCCCACCCTGCTCGACGCGGCGACCCTCGCGCTGCGGCTGTGGCCCGAGCACCGGGGCAGCGCCCTGCTCCCCGACTGGCAGGTGGTCGGGCTGGAGGTGCTGGACCGGGACACCTACCACCACCTGAACGACGAGTCCGGGCGCTGGCCGATGCTCGCCGGTGCCAGCCAGATCCGGCCGTTCTAGGGCGACGCGTTCTGGACAACCGCAGGGCGCCCGGCCGAGGGTGAGCAGAGCTCGGGGTGTCGCAGGTCACCAGGCCTGTTGATCATGCGAAAGCCGCAACTCCTCGTGAGACCACACCGCCCCCAGCAGGAGGCACGGAGCTCCCCGGGCCGGTTGTCCACAGCGCCCGTGTGGCGTCTCGGGACCCGTTTGTTACGGTGTGGTCTCGCCGTCGCCGGGGGTCGCGACGGGAATCCACGGGGAAGCTGCGGCGCCGGCGCGCCGCGGAGCTGGTCTGCCCTGTCGCCGAGAGCACCGGAGGTCGCCGAGGCATGCGCATGCCGTCCCGCGGGCTGTTCGCAGCGGTCGCCCTGGCCGTCCTCGTCCCCCTGGCCCCCGTCGGGGCGGCCGTGTCGGCCAGCGGCCTTGCCGGCCAGGACGGTGGTGACGGCGCCACGGTGCAGGAGCTCAGCCGCGAGCTGGCCGACGCGGCGGAGCGTCACGGGCACGCCGAGGAGCGGGCGGAGGAGGCCCGGCGGGAGGTCACCGAGACCGGGAACCAGCTGGCCGAGGTGGAGGCCCGGCACGAGCGGACCGCCCAGCAGCTCCAGGTCACCCAGCTCCAGGAGAACAAGGCCCGCGAGCAGCTCCACGAGGTCACAGCGCAGATCTCCGGCACCCGGGAATCGCTCGGGGCGATCGCCCGGCAGGCCTACCAGGAGGGCGGCCTGGCCGAGTGGGCGCCGCTGCTCAACGCCGATTCGGCCCAGGAGTTCACCGACGACACGATGCTCGTCGACTCGGCGTTGCGCTCCCAGGGCTCCGTCATCGGTGAGCTCGCCGAGGCCAAGGCCGAGGTGGCCGCGACCACGGTCACGATGGAGGCCAAACGAGACGAGGCCGCGGAGCTGGCCAGGCTGGCCGAGGAGGAGGTCCGCCGGGTCGCCGAGCTCGAGCAGCAGGCGGTGGCCGCCCAGCGCGAGGCCGAGGAGTCGCTTGCCGAGGCGGCGGACGCCCGAGCATCACTCGAGCGCGAGCTCGCGGCCGAGCGCGAGCGCGAGGCCGCCCGGGAGGCCGAGGCCGCCCGGGTCGCCGCCGAGCTCGCGGCCCGCCAGCAGCGCGTCGCCGAGACGGTCAGCCGCAGCACCGAGCGTGGGGAGGTGCCGGCCTCCGGCGGCACCCTGCTACGCCCCGTCAGCGGGCCCGTGACGTCGGTGTACGGGATGCGCCGCCACCCCATCACCGGACGGGTGAAGCTGCACGACGGCACCGACTTCGGCTCGCCCTGCGGGACCCCCATCCGGGCCGCTGCCGCCGGGACTGTCGTCGAGGCGGGCTGGGCGAGCGGCTACGGCAACTTCACCGTGATCGACCACGGCGTCGTCGAAGGTCAGCCGCTGTCGACGGCCTACGCCCACCAGTCACGATTCGCCGCCCGCGCCGGCGCCACCGTCGGACGCGGCGAGGTGATCGGCTACGTCGGGTCCACGGGCTATTCCACCGGCTGCCACCTGCACTTCATGGTCTACGTCGCCGGGTCCACGACGAACCCGATGGGCTGGCTCTGACGACCGGTCGTACTCTCGGGCCATGACCGACGACACGGCCACGACCGTGCTCGATGCCGCACGCCGAGCCCGTGCGGTCGCGGCGGCTCTCGCCGTTCTAACCCGAGCCGACAAGGACGCCGCCTTGCTCGCCATGGCGGCGACGCTCACCGACCGTACGAAGGACGTGCTCGAGGCCAACGCGCGCGACGTCGCGCGCGCGGAGGAGTCCGGGACGGCGGCTGCGCTGGTCGATCGGCTGCGGTTGGACGGGAGCAGGGTGGCCGGGATGGCCGACGGGCTCCGGCAGGTGGCGATGCTCACCGACCCGGTGGGAGAGGTCGTGCGGGGGTTCCGGCTCCCCAACGGGCTCCAGGTCGAGCAGCTGCGTGTGCCCCTCGGTGTGGTCGGCATCATCTACGAGGCACGCCCCAACGTCACGGCCGACGCTGCCGGACTGTGCCTCAAGAGTGGGAACGCCGCGTTGCTGCGGGGCTCGTCGAGCGCGGAGAACTCCAACCAGGCGGTCGTCGCCGCGCTCCGGGAGGGGTTGGAGGCGGCCTGCCTGCCCCCCGACGCGGTCCAGCTGGTCGGTGGCGGGCGAGACGCGGTCAAGCACCTCATGCGCGCCCGCGGCCTCGTCGACGTGCTGATCCCACGGGGGGGCGCGGGCCTGATCCGGAGCGTGGTCGAGGAGTCCACCGTGCCGGTCATCGAGACCGGCGTCGGCAACTGCCACGTCTACGTCGACGCCGATGCCGACCTCGACCAGGCCCTCGCCATCCTGCTCAACGCCAAGGTCCAGCGACCCAGCGTCTGCAACGCGGCCGAGAGCCTCCTGGTCCACCGGGACGTGGCGGCGGAGTTCCTCCCCCGGGCGCTCGACGCACTGGCCGGGGCCGGCGTGACGGTGCACGGTGACGCCACGGTCGCCTCGTACGGCGAGGTGGTGCCCCTGACCGACGAGGACTGGGCGGCGGAGTACCTCTCCCTGGACCTGGCCGCCGGGGTGGTCGACGACCTGGAGCAGGCGGTCGACCACATCCGCCGATGGGGGACCGGCCACACCGAGGCGATCGTCACACGGTCGTTGCCCGCTGCGCGGCGCTTCGCGGCCGCCGTCGACGCTGCCGCGGTCATGGTCAACGCGTCCACGCGCTTCACCGACGGTGAGCAGTTCGGGTTCGGTGCCGAGATCGGCATCTCGACGCAGAAGCTGCATGCGCGCGGTCCGATGGGCCTGACCGAGCTGACCAGCACGACCTACGTCGTCACCGGTGACGGTCAGGTCCGGTCCTGACCCGGCGGCCCGCTAGGCTCTGCCGCCATGACAGCGATCCTGCTGGCCGCCGAGGCCGCCGAGGAAGGCCAGGTCCCGGCCTGGGTCTGGGGTGTCGGGGCCCTCGCCGTCCTGTTCGGCTTGCTCCTGCTCACCCTGGTCTTCGGCAAGGGCCGTCCGCACTCCTGAGCCACCCTCGAGGGCGCGCTACCGTGTCGGACCGTGGAGGGGCGGCGGCGGCTGGGGGTGATGGGGGGGACGTTCGACCCCATCCACCACGGCCACCTGGTGGCCGCGAGCGAGGTGCAGGCGTGGTTCGACCTCGACGAGGTCCTCTTCGTCCCCACCGGGCAGCCGTGGCAGAAGTCCCACCGGGAGGTCTCCCCGGCGGAGGACCGCTACCTCATGACGGTGATCGCCACCGCCTCCAACCCGCGGTTCCTGGTCAGCCGGGTCGACATCGACCGTCCCGGTCCGACGTACACCGTCGACACGCTGCGCGACATCCACGGCGACCGTGGTGACGACTGGGACCTCTTCTTCATCACCGGGGCGGATGCCCTCCACCAGATCCTCACCTGGCGCGACGCGGCGGAGCTGTTCGAGCTGGCCCACTTCGTGGGGTGCACCCGTCCGGGGCACGAGCTCTCCGACGACGGCCTGCCGACGGGCAAGGTCACGCTCGTCGAGGTGCCGGCGCTGGCCATCTCGTCCAGCGAGTGCCGCGACCGGGTCCGACGGGCGGAACCGATCTGGTACCTGGTGCCCGACGGGATTGTGCAGTACATCAGTAAGCGGAGGCTCTACGGGGGTGGTGCCGAATGAGCCGGAAGCGGGACCGGGACGACCGGGTCGACCTGGCGGCGCGGCTGGGGTTGACGCCGTCGGACGAGGCGGCCGCGGACCGGGACGGTGCGCACGCCGAATCGGGAGCCGGCGCGCTGCAGGAGAGTGAGAGCCTGCGCCGCGCCCAGCGGGCCTACCGACGCCGTCGCCGGCTCGTCGCGCTCCTCGTCACCATCCTCGTCGTGCTTGCCCTGGCCGCCCTGGGTCTCGTGCTGTGGTCTACGGGCGTCCTCGGGGGCTCGTGACATCCTGGGTGGGACCAGATCCCGACGAAAGGTCCGGCGTTGCCCGCATCCGAACGAGCCGTCGAGCTCGTCGCCGCCGCCGCCGAGGCGGCAGCCGACAAGCTCGCCGACGACATCGTCGCCTACGACGTCTCCGAGCAGCTGGTCATCACCGACGCCTTCCTGCTCTGCTCGGCTCCGAACGACCGGCAGGTGCGTGCCATCGTCGACGCGGTCGAGGACCGGCTGCGCGCGCTCGACGCCAAGCCGGTACGCCGCGAGGGCGAGCGGGAGGGGCGGTGGGTCCTCCTCGACTACATCGACGTCGTGGTGCACGTCCAGCACGCCGAGGACCGGCAGTACTACGCCCTGGAGCGGCTGTGGAAGGACTGCCCGACGGTGCCGCTGCCCGAGGCGGTCCGCGTGGGCCGTGACGGCCGGGCCGGCGACGGCTCGTACGTTCGGTGAGCGCCCGCCCCGGCCGCCGGGTCGTCCTGTGGCGACACGGCCGTACGGAGTGGAACGCCGCCGGCCGGTTCCAGGGGCAGAGCGACGTCGCACTGGACGACTCCGGCCGGGCGCAGGCGGAGCGGTCGGCCCGCCTGCTCGCGGCGCTCTGGCCGACGGTGCTGGTCTCGTCGGACCTGCTTCGCGCGCGAG
>DASTQL010000068.1:0-2528 GCA_035761805.1 Jiangellales bacterium
CATCGTCGGCGAGGTGCGCCAGCAGGAGTGCCTGGACCTGCTCATCGCGCTCAACTCCGGGCTGCCCGGCATGTGCACGATCCACGCCAACTCCGCCCGCGAAGCGGTCACCAAGATGTGCACGCTGCCGCTGCTGGCCGGCGAGAACATCGGGTCGCGGTTCGTGGTGCCGACCGTCGCGGGGTGCGTCGACATCGTCGTGCACACCGGGACCGACCATGACGGCGCCCGCCGGGTACGGGAGGTGGTCGCCGTCCCGGGCCGGGTCGAGGGCGACGTGGTCGAGCTGGAGCCGGTCTTTGTCCAGCGCAACGACCGACTGGTCCGGGCGGATGGCTACCCGCCGCACGCGGTCCGCTTCGCGCGGGCCGGGTATGACCTCGGCCGCCTGCTCGGCGAGGACCCCGGGGGGCGGGAGGAGGGCGCGGCCTGATGGGTGCGTTGCTGGGGCTCTCCCTCGGTGCCGGGTTGCTGCTGCTGTGGCAGTCGCTCGTGGGACCGGGGCGACCGCGCCCGCCCCGGACCGGACGTCGCGGCCTCCGGGTGCGGCTGGCCGATCTCATCGCCGAGGCCGGGCTGGAGTCGGTGTCGCCGGGTCACCTGCTGTGGTCCTGCGCCGGCCTGGGTGGGATCGTGATGCTCACCTTCCTGGTGGTGTCGCGGACCTGGTCGGTGGCCCTCGCCTTCGGGCTGTTCAGCTCCTACTTGCCGGTTGCGTTGGTGCGCTATCGGGTCCGGCAGCGGCGGGCGGAGCTGCGGGATCTGTGGCCGGACGCGGTGGACAACCTCGCCTCCGCGGTACGGGCGGGGTTGTCCCTGCCGGAGGCGCTGACCCAGCTGGGGGTCCGCGGACCCGAGCAGCTGCGGCGGCCGTTCCTGCGCTTCGGGGAGGACTATCGGGCGACGGGCCGTTTCGGTGACTGCCTGGACCGTCTCAAGGAGCGACTCGCCGACCCCACCGGGGACCGGATCGTGGAGTCGCTGCGCCTGACCCGTGAGGTCGGTGGGTCCGACCTGGGCCGCTTGCTGCGCACGCTGTCGGTGTTCCTGCGCGATGACTCGCGCACCCGCGGGGAGCTGGAGACCCGGCAGGGGTGGACGGTGAACGCCGCACGGCTGGCGGTGGCGGCCCCGTGGGTGCTGCTGGCCCTGCTGTCGTTGCGGACCAGCGCGATCCGGGCCTACGACCAGCCCGGGGGTTGGGTGGTGCTCGCGATCGGGGCCGGGTCGTGCCTGGTGGCCTACCGGCTGATGCTCCGGCTGGGTCGGCTGCCGGAGGAGCAGCGGGTGCTCCGGTGAGCGCGACCCCGGCCCTCGGGGCGCTGCTCGGGCTACTCATCGGCCTCGGCGTGGTCCTGGTCGTCTCGCGCCTGCCTGCGCACCGTCGGCCCCGGCTCGCCGACCGGGTGGAGCCCTACCTGGGGGACCGGCCGGGCTCCGCCCGCCGTCGGGTGCTCCTCGGCGACCGGACGGTCACCCCGTTCCCCACGCTGGAGCGGATCCTGCGCCCGTACCTCGCCGACGGCGCCGATCGGCTGGAGCGGGTGCTCGGCGGCACCACGTCGGTGCGTCGGCGGCTCGAGCAGTCCGGCGGCGCGCGGAGCGTGCAGGAGTTCCGGGTCGAGCAGGTGCTGTGGGGCGCGGCCGGCTTCGGCGGGGCGGTGGTGGTCAGCCTGCTCATGCTGGCCAACGGTTCGGCACGCTCACCGCTGGTCCTCGTGGTCTTCTGCGCGGCGGCGGGCGTCGGCGGGGTGCTCGTGCGGGACAACCGGCTCACCAGGGCGGTGCGCGAGCGAGAGGCGCGCATGATGGCCGAGTTCCCGACGGTCGCCGACCTGCTCGCGCTGTCGGTGGCCGCGGGTGAGGGTGCGGTGGGGGCTCTGGAGCGGGTGGCCCGGATCTCCACCGGCGAGCTGGCCGGTGAGCTGCGCCGGGCCCTCGCCGACGCCCGTACGGGTTCATCGCTCACCCGTGCGCTGGATGCGATCGCCGAGCGGACCAGCCTGCCCGCCCTGGCGCGCTTCGTCGACGGGATCGCCGTCGCGGTCGAGCGTGGGACACCGCTGGCCGACGTGCTGCGGGCGCAGGCGGCCGACGTGCGCGAGGCGCGCAGACGCAACCTGCTCGAGATCGGCGGGCGCAAGGAGATCGCGATGATGGTCCCGGTGGTCTTTCTCGTCCTGCCGGTGACGATCCTGTTCGCCCTCTACCCCGGCTTCCTCCAGATCAGCGCGACCGTGCCGTAGGCGCGACCGCTCCTGCACAGTCCACGTCCAGGGCAAGGAGACCACAGGATGCTGAGCAACATCGTCGCCCGCTGGGCGGGCGGCGCCCACGCGCGGCTGGCCGCCCTCGCCGGCCGCCTTCGCGACGACCGCGGCGACGTCCCCGGCTGGGTGCTGGTGACGATCATGACGGCGGGGATCGTCGCGGTGCTGTGGCAGTTCGCCGAGCCCTACCTGCGCGACGTGCTCCGCTCGGCCCTGGACAGCGTCACCGGGCGCTGACCGTGCGCACCCGGCCGGCCG
>DASTQL010000069.1:0-12201 GCA_035761805.1 Jiangellales bacterium
TCCTGGACCGCGTCGACGACGCAGGCGGGTTCAAGCCCTTCGACGTCATCCACGACCACTGCGGCTTCACCGCGCTCGCCATGGCCAATCGGATCGACGTACCGGTCGTGCACACCCTGCATGGCCCGTTCGTACCGTCCACGTCGCAGTTCTACGCCCAGCACGGCCACAAGGGGCACATCGTCGGCATCAGCGAGGCGCAGACAGCCTCGGCGCCGAAAGGGATGCGGGTCCATGACGTCATCCCGAACCCGATCGACGTCGACGCGTGGCCCTTCGTGCCGGTCAAGGACGACTACCTGCTTTGGGTCGGCCGCATGCACCCCACCAAGGGCGCCGACCGCGCGATCGAGGCGGCCAGGCGGGCCGACAAGCGCATCATCCTGGCTGGCCCGATCCAGCCCGGCCAGGAGCGGTACTTCCGGGACGAGGTGCAACCGCACGTCGACCAGGACCGGGTGCAGTACGTCGGGGAGATCGGCGGCGACATCAAGCGCAGCCTCTTCGCCCACGCGGCCGCGCTGCTCATGCCCATCCGGTGGAACGAGCCGTTCGGCATGGTCATGGTCGAGGCGATGGCATGCGGCACGCCGGTGATCTCGTTCGACGAGGGCGCAGCACGCGAGATCGTGGCGCAGGGCACGAGCGGCTTCCTCGTCGCGGACGAGGAGGAGATGGCTGCCGCTGTCCGAATGGTCGATGACATCGATCCCAAGCTCTGCCGCGAGCACGTCGAAGCGCGGTTCGCCGTCGACAGCGTCGCGAAGGCGTACGAGGCGGTGTACGCAGGGCTTACGAACAGGAAGCCGGCCGCCGTCGTGCCCATCGAGCACGCTTTCCGCCATCCCACGCGGATCGCGGCCATCGCGTGAGCGCTTAGGAAGCATGCGTCGAGCCGGCGACGCAGGTCGCCGGCGGTGTGACGCTCTGGGAGGGTCGACCGTACTGCGGGTCCGCCTACCCGGTCAGGTCGATGCCGACGAGGCTGCCCCGCGAACAGCTCGCGGCGTTCTGACCCGGGCCGCTCATGGCCTTTCCGAGCGGCATCAGCCGGGGTGAGGAGGGGTGAGCCCACATCGGCGGCGTCGTCCGGCGGCACAGTGACGAGCACCCTTCGCGGTGCCTGGTGAGCGGGTGCGTATCGTCGCCGGGTCGGACCGGCGCTCCCACGCTGATCGGTGTCCGAAGTCGATCGGCACGTGGCCAGCCATGGATGATCCCGTCGATCCCGACGGCCGCCTGGGCACGCCGTCCACTTGGGTTGGCGGTCTGGCCGTGCGGGCCGGCTCGTCGGGACCGGCCCGCGGCTACCGTCGTGTGAGGAGCCGAGGTAGGAGGCGTCATGGGGCCAGGCGGCTTCGGTATGGGCTGGATGTGGCTGTGGTGGCTGCTTCTCCTCGTCGGGGTGGTGGTCGTGGGGGTCGGACTGATGCTGGCGTGGCGGTCCGGCGACCGGTCCCGGGGCGGCGGTACGGCACGTCGTCCTTCGTCAGCGCGGGAGATCCTGGACGAGCGGTTCGCACGCGGCGAGATCGACGAGGACGAGTACCGTGCGCGGCGGCGGGTGCTCGATGAACGCTGAACGAGGAGTGGGGATGACCCGCCGGCAGGCGCTGCTGCTCGCTGGTGCGGGCGTGGTCGGTGCCGGTGTCGGGGTCACGGGGCTGCTGCGGCGCTGGGGCTCCCCGCCCGGCGGGCCGTCGAGCAGCCTGTCCAGCGAGCCGGGTCCGACCGGGTCCGCGCTCCGGGAGCCGGAGTCGATCGCGAGTGAGGGCGGCAGCCTGCACGTCACCCTCACCGCGGCGGCCGGCCGCGTCGATCTCGCGGGGCGGTCGGTGCGAGCGCTGTCCTACAACGGCTCTGTGCCCGGGCCGACCTTGCGGTTACGCCCCGGCGACCGCATGACGCTCGACCTGGAGAATCGGCTCGGCACTGCGACGAACCTTCATGTGCACGGGCTGCACGTCTCCCCGGCGGGGAACAGCGACAACGTCTTCGTGCATGTCGAAGAGGGCGAGACCTTCCGGTACGAGTACGAGATCCCGCGGGACCACGCGGCCGGCACGTTCTGGTACCACCCCCACCTCCACGGCCTGGTGGCCGACCAGCTCTTCGGTGGCCTGGCCGGGGCGATCGTCATCCAGCGGGACGACACGGTGTCGTTGCCGGTCGACCGGGAGCGCATGCTCGTCGTCACCGACGTCACTCTCGACGGCGACCGGGTCGCCCAGGTGTCCATGCGAGACCGGATGATGGGCCGCGAGGGCGACCTCGTGCTCGTCAACGGCCAGCTCGAGCCGACGGTGACCGTCGCACCCGGTGGCCGTGAGCACTGGCGGCTGATCAACGCCTGTACTTCGCGCTTCCTGCGACTGCGCACCGACGGAGCCGAGTTCCTGCAGGTTGCCGGGGACGCCGGTCTCCTGGCTGCGCCCACTCCGGTCGAGCGGGTGCTGCTGGCACCCGGCAACCGGACCGAGCTACTCGTCCGAGTGCCCGAGCCCGGCAGGTACCGGCTGCTCACTGAGCCGGTCGACCGAGGCAGCGCAGGGATGGGAGGGATGGGCGGGATGATGAGCGGCCGAGCCGCGGGCGGAGAAGCGACGGTGACCCTGCTGCACGTCGGGGCCACCGGACCGGCGGTGCAACCAGCGGCGCTGCCCCGCCGGCTGGCCGAGCTCGACGACCTCCGCGGGCTCGGCCTCGAACGCGAGCGGAGGCTGACCATGGCCATGGGCATGGGCATGGGGCGTGGCGTCGGCCTCACCATCGACGGCAGGGAGTTCGACGCCGCTCGCGTCGACACGACCGTCCGGCTGGGCACCGTGGAAGAGTGGACGATCATCAACGACAGCCCGATGGACCACCCGTTCCACCTGCATGTGTGGCCGATGCAGGTCCTGGCGCGCGACGGCAGGCCGGTGGACGGCAGCCCCCAGTGGCTCGACGTCGTCAACGTCGCAGCCCGCACAAGTGTCACCGTACGTGTGCGCCTCAACGACTTCCCCGGCCGCACGGTCTACCACTGCCACATCCTGGACCACGAAGACCTCGGGATGATGGGCGTCGTCGAGGCGACCGGCTAAGCCCAGGCCGGCCAACGGCACCTGGCGCCACCATCAACCATGTGCCCGACCGCGGCACAGAGCGGGCGTTGCGGCCTCGCCATGACGTCAGCAGGCCTGCTCGGTGGGAGTCGAGTACTGCGGCGTAACGCGCCGGGGTATCGGCGGCCTCGGCACGTGGCCCAGCTGCCGTGCTGGAGGATTGCTGGGTGGGGGCCGTGCTGGAGTTCCGCGGGCCGTCAGGCAGCCATGACCTGTCGTGGTTGCGGTGTCGGTGTCGATGCTGCGCCGGCGATCCGGCGGCCGAGGATGCCGTAGACGAACATGACCGGCAGCGCGGCACTGCCCATCGAGGTGACTTCGGTGATCCCGAAGGCCAGTGGGATGAGCAGCGCGAGCGGGAGCGCCGGCAGGGTCGGCCGGAACCGCTTCACCACCAGGGTTACGCCCAGGACGGCCGAGCTCAGCAGGGTCAGCAAGAAGCCGGGGAGAGACAGGAACCACGCCAGGGTGAACAGCGTGCCTTCGATGCCGTCGCCGTTGTAGTCGCCGGTCCACTGGGTCCAGTTGGTCAGGAGGAGGACCGCCCCGGTGGCCAGCGTGTACGCGGCGATGGCGGACCGCCACGCCCACTTCTCGAGCCCGACCGGCAGCCGTCGGAGGTAGACGACGTAGGCGCACAGGGTGAACGCCAGGGACACCGGGAACAGATCTTGCCCGTAGGTGATGTAGACGACGTCCGGGTGGCCCCAGTCCAGCAGCGGCTGCAGCAGGTCGGCCGCCGGTTCGGCCCAGGCCGCGGTGAGCTGCTGTTGCAGGTCTTCCTTGCCGTGAGTGGTGGCGTGCCGGGCCAGCGCGTGTAGCTGCCCCACGACCAGGCCGACTCAGGCCATCACCCATGCGAATCGACCGATCAGGACCTGCGTCGTCACGGACACCACGACGTCTCCGTCTGTCCCGGCGCCGGGCGGCGCCGCTGTGGATCACGCTGGGGACGAGGGCTGCCGCGGTCGTCGGCGTACGGGTTGGTCCTCGGCTCCACCCCTGGTTTGGCCGGCGCTGGCCCCTGCTCGTGTCGCTCACCGCGGCGGCGGTGTTGCTGCTGATCCCGTGGGCCGGCCCGTAGCTGGACGAGCTGTCCACGCCGGGCGCGGATTCCTCGGGGGCCGAAGCGCTCCATGGCGCTGATCAGGTCAGCGGGGGACGGCTGCGCGAGGCGTCGACCTGCTTCTGGTTGCGGGCGTCCAGCCGGGTGCGCGGAAGGTCCGTGGCCCTGCTCGCGAGGCGATGCATGGGGTCACTCCTGCGGTGGGTAGGTGCGGGTGGACATGTGCAGCAGTTGCGGCGCCAGCACGGGTGAAGCGGCCCTGCTCGTGGCCGCGTCCGGTTCGTTGGCCGGCTGCTGGGTGACCATCCCCACGAACAGGAGGGACAGCAGCGCCTCTCCCTCGTCGGTGGCCGCGGCCGGGTGCAGCTGGGCCCGGTCGGCGGCGGCCTTCACCGCCGCCGTCAGGGCGGGCAGGCCGGGCGCGGCATCGGCGGCCGTCGATCGGAAGACCGCCAACACCTCGGAGGCGGCGCGCGCGAACAGGGCGTCGTAGACCGCCAGCTTGGACGGGAAGGACTTATACAGCGAAGGCCGTCGCAGCCCGATCCGGCGGGCGACCTCGGACAGGCTCAGGCCCGCCACCCCGTGCTCGCCCACACCGCGACCGCGGTGTCAAGGATCTCTCAGAGCGTCTGCTGGCGACGTCGTCGGCGTCGATCAACAGCCGCCCCGCCGGTCTTGCGGGTGGGCGGGAGCTCGTGAGCCGCGGACATCGGGTCGCCTCTCCCCGGCGATATCCCATTCTAGGGCCATGGGCTCTGGCCGGGCTGGCAAGGGGCATCTCGCCGGGAGCAGTGCTGGAGGCACGGAGCGCGATCGAGCCTCGCTGAGCTCGCGTCGGCGGCTTCGTCCGCGGGATCGGGCCCGGCGCATACGACGTCCACTGCCCTGGGGGGCCGTCCACAGATGAGATCGCTGCGTAGCTCCGCCGGCCGAGTCGGTGCCTCGGGACGGACTGGTGAGTCAACCCGGACTGCGGGCTGAAGACACGCTCGTACCAAGACATGGTGCCCGCGCTCGCGCACCTCGTGGCTGCTGGGCGCACAGTCCGAGCCGAACTCGGCTAGGTCTCCGCCGGCAGCGGGATCTGCAGGCTCACCGCGCCGCGAACATCGAGCCAGGCGGCGGCCGGCCCGCGGAAGTAGCGTAGAACGACCTCGTCGCAGCCAGGGCACCGCGCCACCAGTCCGGGTGCTCGGCTGTAGACGCGCAGGGTTGCGACCGGGCCGGTGCGGCCGCATGAGGCGCACTGCTCGATGGCAGCGGTCATGTCGAGTGCGAACACCTCCAGGAGTGGTCCGGCGAGGGCGTTGCCGTCCACGTAGTCGTAAGCCATCCCAACCCCCTTCTCACGAGTCCTGACGGGCTTCCGTGGAGCCGGACTCAGCCGAGACTCAGCCGCCCCCGACGGGTCCGGCGTCATCGGCGGCGGCCAGGAGCCGACGGGCCGAGGCCTCATCGGAGGCGGCAACCAGGACGCGGACACCCTCCATCTGCAGCTGCGGGTACTGTCCGCCGGCATCGTCTGCCACCACGGCTGCTCTCAAGCCGTGACTGCGCAGCATGCCGACGATCAGTTCCGCCTCTGTGCGGCTGGTGACGACCGCCACAGACACAGTCGCGCCGTCCACGGTCCCAACTCCTCTGCTCCTGTTACCGCCCCCACAGGGAGGGTTCGTGTTGACGCGATGGTGATCGGGAGTCCGGTCTCGCGTGGACCTCGCGCAGGAGCCGGTCTGAGAGGGTCTCGTCTACACGTCGCACCCGTCGAAGGCCACCCCGGGGTCGTTGGCCGCCTGGAGGCATGTCATGTCCTGACCGCCGAGTACCTCATGATCGCGCCGACGCTTGCTTCAGTGCAATAGCCAACCCGACCTGTGGCACGAGCAAGCCGTGGTCGTGCACCTCGGACTCGACCGCCGTGACGATCACGCCCCACCGGGTCGGGGCGAGTGCAGGACCGGTGGGCGGGCCGGTGAGACGTCGGTTCCACCGCGGCCGGCAGCCAAGTCATGTCGCTTGCTCGCTGCAAGGCTGACGCTTGCTGCTGCTTCCCCTCATCGGCATGGAAGTGCGTCGGATGTGCAGCGCGCGGCGTGCGGACTGCGTGTCGGCGCTTGCTGAGCCGCCCGGTCAGTACCTAGACGGCGTGATGTTCCCGCGCCGGATCGAGGTAGTCGATGACGGCGCTTGCCGGGTAAGGCGTGGCGTCCGTCCGGGAACGGACGAGCAGGGTCGCGGCGCTGAGGTCGTCGCCGGCGGTGACGATCGCCGGTTCCTCATACGCGTGCGGGCGTTGCTGCGGAAGGTCGACCGCTGCCAGCAGGGCATTGCACAGGCACTGCCGACCCTCGATGTTGGCCGCACGTCCGCCCTTGTGCTCGAGGTACATCCGCCTGGGCTCAGCCGGACAGCGGTAGCCGATCGTGCCGTCGGCCTGACGGAACGGGCTGCGCAGCGCGCCGATGTCGCATACCGGGATGCGCTGGGCCGCGACCTGAGGGTCGGAGAGGGTTCCGGCCGCGGACAGCACCTTGAACGGGAAGCCGGTCGGTGACACCCGCCAGTCCGTTCGCACCGAGACGTCGCCGGTGAACAGGTCCTGCAGAACCTGGCGCTTCAACCGGTCGGCGAGGCCTGACTCCGCGCTGAAGGCGAATGCCGTGCCGACCTGGACGCCGGCCGCCCCGGCCGCAAGCGCCGAGCGCAGCCCCTCGGGACTGCCCTGGGACCCGGCCAGCCAGAACGGCAGCCCCAGCGCGCGGATCGCGTTGAGGTCGACGGTGTCCCGGTCGTCATAGACCGGCTCGCCCTCCGGGGTCACCCGGCGTGGTCCCCGCGGCGGGGCGTTGTGGCCGCCGGCGGTCGGTCCCTCGACGACGAACCCGTCCGGCCGGGTCGCCGGGTCGGCGGCCAGCCCGGCCGCCAGGTCGGTGGATGCCACGATCGCGAGCAGCTGAGGCCTGTGCAGCGGCGGTCCCGCGCCGAGCAACGCCCGAGGGCTGCAGCGCACGGCGAAGGTCCCGTCGGCACTCGTCGTGCCCTGCGTGCGGACCGACAACGCGACACCGTCGCGCCGCGCCAGCCGGCCCAGGAGGTCAGGCAGCTCCGCCGGGCTACCCGCGCCCACGAGGACGTAGTCGACGCCGGCTAGCATCGCCCCGAAGCAGGCGACCGGAATGGGCAGCCCGATCTTGCGCAGGTAGTTGATGCCCACCACGCCGCCATGGCCTTCCTTGGCGAGGTAGACCTCGCAGAAGTTCGCGACCATGGTGAGCTCCTGCAACACCACAGGTGGTTGCAGGGTGTACATGGGGACCGTGCGGTAGGGCCGTCCAGCGGGACGGCCTGCCGGGAGGAAGTATGTGTCCAGCACGCGCTGGGCCACCGCCGGCACCGGGAACGCGGCCAACGCCCGTCGCACGTGCCCCCCCGGGTCGCCGTCCTGGAGGCGTCGGGCGCACACGACGTCCAACGCCGTGCCGGACACGACTCCGAGGTGGCCCGCGGCGGAGACCGCCCGCGCCAGCCGCCACCCGGAGACCGCCACACCCATGCCACCCTGGATGATCTTCGGAGGACGCCGGCTCACGGACCGGGCCGTCGGGCTCGTCGTCATGGCGTCTCGCCTTCCACCGAACGGTCGCAGCCTGTGCCGCAGCACCACTCTCATCCTACGCTTCCGTAACCTACGCTCCCGTAATCTGCGGGTGTCGCTGCCGCAAGCATCGTTGGGGGACGTGTGGGGCTCACAGGCACGTAGGCCGAGAACTGGCCGAGCGGTCTCGGGGACGGCGCCCGGCCTGTCGTGCTTGCCGGTCCGAGCATCGTGACCGTGGCATCGGGTCTGTCCGCCGGTTTCGCCGTGAGCGGCCCGCAGCGCTCCGGCTTGGGTGATTCTGTCCCGGGTCGCGACCGTCTCACGTGACGGCAACGGCGACGATCGCGTGCATCCGGGTGACGACGTGGTCGTTCCGGCGGTGGGTCGCCACGACCTCGTGGGTCTCGTGGACGATGCGGTCGAGGTAGTCGGCGAACGCCCGGGGGTCGGCAGCGAGGCGTGCGACCACCGCCGCGTACGCGTGCTCCATGCGGTGGACGAAGCGGTCGGGATCGGCGAAGCGCGCCTCGATCGTCTCGTCCGCGAGGGTCACGCGACGGAAGCCGGCACGCTCGAGCAGCCGCCTCAGCTCGTCCGGGTCACCCAGGGAGAACGGCGCCTCCACATCGACGCGTGAGACGTCCGCTCCGAGGGAGGCCAGATGTGGCGTCTCCGCATCGGCGAGCGCACGGAAGAGGGGGTGGCGGTCGAGGCCACGCCAGGTGACGACCACGGCACGGCCACCGGTGCGCAGAGAGCGGCGCATCAGCCGCGCCCCGGCGAGTCGGTCGCCGAAGAACTGGAGCCCCTGCTGGCACACCACGAGGTCGAAGGCACCCTCGGCAACCGTGGTCGTGACCGCGTCCCCCTGCTGCCACTCGACCGACACGCCAGCGGCTTGCGCGCGGCGCCGGGCCTCCTCGAGCATCGCGGGGTTGATGTCCATGCCCAGCACGTGACCCGTGCTCCCCACGGCGGCGGAGACCCGGCGGGCGACGATCCCGGTCCCGCAGGCCAGGTCCAGCACCCGCTCACCCGCTCGGGGAGCCGCGTGGCGCAGGGTCTGGCGCGAGAGCGGCTGGAAGATCGCTGGGCCGAAGTACTCCTCGTAGGCCCTGGCCGGGCTGTCGCCGTCGGTTCGGGGTGTGGCGCCCGCGGTCAGGTGCGTGGTGTCCGCAGTCATCGTCCTGCTCCCTCTGCTGGCGTCGTTCGTCGTGGGCCGGCCCTGGTGGCACCGATCAGCGAACCGGTCGCACCATCGGCCAGAGCGGAGGGCAGTCCGCGACGCGGACCTCCGCGACCACCTCGAAGCCGTGCCGCTCGTACAGTGCACGGTTGCGTGGCGAGCTCGCCTCCAGGTACGCCGGGAGGCGTTCACGGTCGCACCGCCCGAGGCTCGTCCTCAGCAGCGCGGACCCGTAGCCCCGGCCCTGGTGGAGCGGATCGACTCCGATGAAGGGCAGGTACCAGTGCGGTTCCGGGGGGTGGTGCAGGTCCATCTGTTCGAGCAAGGCGAATGCGTCCTCCTGGCGGGCGGCCTCGACCGACTGCTGGAGCAGGTCTGCGAACTCCTCCTCCGGCAGCTGTGTCCCGGGGGCGATCCAGAGGGCAGCACCTGCTACGCGCCCCACAGCGTCGACAGCGCCGGTGCTGGAGGCAACGTCGCCGACCAGCCGTAGCAGCCGAGGGAAGTGGGCCACGTAGCGCGCGCCGTCGGGCAGCAGCCAGCGGATCACGGGGTCGGCGGCGAAGGCCACGACGAGCGTGCCGACAGCCCCGTCGACGAGCGCTTCGGCAGCTTCGGCGGCCGGCCTGGCCGACTGGTCGACGGGCGTGGTGGTCGCCGCTGTCGCGTGGCCTCCGGATCGAGGTGCGATGATCGTGCCGGACATGGTTCCTCCTGACGTGGACGGAGCCGGCGGCCCGCCGGAGACCGGTCGGCGACCGGCGAGCCACGGCTGCCCCGGACGCTAGGAGCGACGGCGCCGGATGACCTGGGTGCTGGCACGCGAGCGGCTACGCAACCCGGGTGAGTGGTGCCTACGTGTCCGCGGCTGCGTCTGACCGCGTGCAACCCCGGAGAAGGGGTGGGGTACCTACCTACCCGGCTGCGGCACCGCCGAGTGGCCGCGCCGCTCCCCGCCTGCGGCGCCGGCACCGCCCAGGGCGTACGCGACGGCTGCCGCCCGGGCGTTGCGGCCCTGGAGGCCCAGCTTCTGGTAGATGGTGGCGAGGTGGCGCTCTACCGTACGGACGCTGAGCACGAGCTCGTCGGCGATCTGCTGGTTGGATCGGCCGGAGGCGACGAGGGAGAGCACCTCGGCCTCCCGAGCGGTGAGCCCGTCGGACCGGGGTCCGGCAGTGCCATCGACCGCCGGGCCGGCGCCCAGTCCGGCCAGCTCCGCCTCGGCCGCCTCCCGATGGAGCCGGGCCGCCTCGGGGTCGCCGAGTACCTCGCACACCCGGGCGGTCCGCAGGCGGACACGCGCCGCCTCGTACGGCGCGCTGAGCTGCTGCCACGTGAGCAGGGCCCGTCGTAGCACCGGCATCGCCGCCTCGTGCTCGTCGGAGGCGACCAACAGAGCGGAACGGGCCGACAAGGCGACCGCCGCCAGGCCGGTCGTGCCGTAGGTCGCGGCGATCTCCTCCAGCTCAGTGACGGCCTCGTCGGCCGCCCCGATGTCCCCCTGAGCCACGGCGACCTCGACCACGGCCGGCAGGATCCGGGCTCGGCCCAGGGGGTCGCCGTCGGCAGCCGCCAGAGCCAGCCGTAGCGAGGCGGCGGCGGGCTGCGGCTGGCCGCGGTCGAGGGCGAGCAGCGCCAGGCCGGGCTGCGGGTCACGCCCGAGGCGGAGGGCGGCGCGGTACCGGGCCTCCGCCCCGGCCAGGTCGCCACGGAGCCGCCGAACGTCTCCGTGGAGGTAGTGCGCCTCGGCGACGACCTCGACTGCGAAGTGCGAGAGCTCGTCGTACACGTGCTCCAGCTCGCGCTCGGCTTGGTCCCACGCCCCGCGGACCTGCATGACCTGCGCCCGATGGACCCGGCAGATGCCCATGAACGGCCCGGCTCCGGGCATGCCCTGGCACCAACGTGCGGTGGCCTCGGTCCACTCACCCGCCCGCCGGACGTCGGAGACCTCGTGGCAGGCGAGCATGAGGTGGCAGTAGATGTTGCCCGCCCAGCTCGGGTCGAGTCGGTTGGAGACAGCGGCGACCATGGCCTCGTCGAGGAGGGCCACCCCCTCGTCCACGACTCCCCGTCTGACCAGCACCCGTCCCCGACCCAGCGTGCCGAGCGCGGCTAGCGTTTCGTCGCCGAAGCGCTCCCCCAGCGCACCCACGTCCCGCGCTGCCTCGTACGCCGCGTCCAGGTCCCGAGCCGAGAACGCGACCTCGAAGTCGACGTGCCGGAGGTAGCCGTGCTCCACCCCGTCGGGGAGGCCCTCGAGGTGCCTGACGGCCCGCCGCATCCAGCCGGAGCCCTGCGCGTCCTCCCCACGGAGGGCGAAGGTGTAGCCGATGTCGAGCGCCACGAGAGCTGCGACGCGGGGCCGGCCCTCGTCGAGGGAGCGTCGGTACGCCTGCTCCATGATCGGCAGAGCCTCGTCGAGCTCGCCGAGCCACCACGAGCAGTTGGCGAGGGCGTAAGCGTCGGCGGCGGCCAGGTCGCCCTGCCGCTCGGCGGCACGGAAGGCCGCCCGTGCCCCGACCCAGTCCCGCCGGTCGTAGGCGGCACGAGCCGAGGCGACGGTGTCGTCGACCGGCATGTCTGGACCTCCCGCCCCGGGTCCGAGTATCACGCGGCTGCGACGCGGACCGCCACCGTCTCGAGCATCCGCCAGTCCGTGCTCGCGGGCCGACGTCCGGAGGGGTGGTCGGGATTGGTGTCCAGGACGACGATCTCGGCGCCGATCTCCGTGAGCGTGTCGAGGTCACGCAGCACCTGGTCCAGGCTGCCCTCGCCGGCCCGGCGCCCGTCCTCGGCCAGGGGCGTGTCGGTCAGCCGGAGTCGCATCCGCGGGCAGAGTGCCGGGACGGGGAGCCCAACCGCCGCGGCGAGGGAGCGCAGCGTAGGAACCCCCTCGGCGCGCAGCCAGCCGAACTCGGCGTTGTTCGGGTGCCAGGCGTCCCCGAAGGTGACCGCACGCCGGAGCGCGGCGCGGCTGGCGCCGCCCACCCAGACGGGGGGGCGTGGCCGGTGGGCCGGGCGTGGACCGTGCACGTCTCCGAAGGAGACCAGCTCCCCCTCGTACGAGATGAGGTCAGCCGACCACAGGGCGGTGATGGCCGTGAGGTACTCGTCGGTGATCGCCCCTCGGCGCTCGAAGGGCACGCCGAGCGCGGCGTACTCCTGCGCCGACCAGCCCACACCGACACCCAGCACGAAGCGGCCGCCGCTGAGGTCGTCGATGTTCGCGGCAATGCGC
>DASTQL010000070.1:0-4053 GCA_035761805.1 Jiangellales bacterium
AGCGGGAGTCCTTCGGTGCCTTGCACCAGATGCTCGCCGGCGTGCCCACCGAGGAGCGCCAGGTCGTCTGGAAGGACGTCGAGGCGGCCCTCGCCCGCTTCGAAGGTGCGGACGGGTTCGTCGGCCCCTGCGAGCTCCTCGTCGGCTCTGGCTCACGATGACGGCGCGGACCCGCCGAGGAGGGTGCGGGTCGCCGGGCAGCCCCATCTGGATCGACACGCGGCCGATCTGGGACGGGGACGAGCAGTGGTACGCGATGCTCGTCGACCAGGCCGTCGTGGTTCCCGGCCCGGTCACCGAAGCCCTTGGAGCCGCCGCTCGCGCTGCGGATGCGTATCTGGTCATCGGCGTGAACGAGCGCGAACCCCACGGGGCCGACCATCTACAACACCACCCTGTACTTCGCCCCCGACGGCGCCCTGCTCGGCAAGCACCGCAAGCTCGTGCCGACCGGCTCCGAACGCACCGTCTGGGGCATGGGCGACGGATCCACGCTCCCGGTCGTGGACACCCCTTTCGGCAGGCTCAGCGGGTTGACCTGCTGGGAGAACGTCATGCCGCTCGCCCGCTTCTACCTCTACTCCCAGGGCGTCGACATCTGGGCCGCCCCGACCCTGGCACAGGGCGACGGTTGGATCGCCAGCATGCAGCACATCGCCCGGGAGGGCCGCTGCTACGTCATCGGCGTGAACCCCTGCGTCCGCCGCGACCAGGTCCCGTTGGACTTCCCCAGCCGCGACGCGTTGTGGCCGGACGGCGACGGCGACGCGTGGGTCGAGCCCATGGGCCACTACCACCGGCCCGACGTCTTCGGACTCGTCGTCGACACCGGGGCCCGGCCGGCAGTCTCGCTGGGCGCGATCACTCGTGCGGAGGGCGTGGGATTCGAACCCACGAGACAGGAGTGGGCCCCTGCCTAGAACTTTTCAAGAGTTCCCCGATCGGCCTCTCCGGCAGCCCTCCTCGCCTGACGCAAGCCTGCCAGAACCACGGACTCGGACGTGTCGCCCCCTACAGTGACCCCGCGGGAGGGGAGGGCGTAGTGGAGCGACGACGGCGGTTCCCGGTGCTCCGGCTGATCCGGGCCCTGGTGGTGACGGCGGCCGGCCTGGGGGTCTACCTGGTCATCCCCCTGCCCCGCGAGGACGCCCTCAGTGACGCCCTCATCCTGGTCCTCGCCCTGGCGGCGGTGGTCGCGGTGGCCGGCTGGGCGGTGCAGCGGGCCTGGTTGAAGGAGAAGATCGCGGAACGGATGAGGCTGCTCGCGCTGGTGCTCTACGTGGCGGTCATCGTCTTCGCCCTCGCCTACGTGTCGATCTCCGCCTCCGACCCGGCTTCCTTCACCCAGCCGATGGACCGCGTCGACGCCCTCTACTTCACCGCCACGGTCCTGGCCACCGTCGGCTTCGGGGACATCACCGCAGTCAGCCAGCCGGCCCGCCTGCTGGTCACCTTCCAGATGGTCTTCAACGTCCTGGTGATCTCGACGGCACTCGGGCTGATCATCAACGCGCCCCGGCAGGCCGCGGAGAGGCATGGATGACCCGAGGGGCCTGCGCGGCGACGCTCCCCTGCTGGACGCGTGGCTCCGCTTCCGCGAGCAGCGGCCCTCGCCCTTCACCATCCCCGGCCACAAGCAGCGCACCGACCTGGTCGGCGACGTCGTCGACGGAGACGTCCCGCTGCACGGCGGGCTCGACATGGTGACGCTCGCCCAGGACCGCCTGGCCGACGCCGAGCACCGGGCCGCCGTGCTGTGGGGCGCCGACGTCTGCCACTTCTCGGTGGGTGGCTCGACCCACGGCAACCAGGCGCTGGCCCTCGCCCTCGGCCGACCCGGGGACCGGGTGGTCGTCTCCCGCACCCTGCACCGGTCCGTGCTGCTGGGCCTCGTCCTTGCCGGGCTCGAGCCCGTCTGGGTCCACCCCGACCTCGATCCCGCCACCGGGCTGCCGACCGCCGTTCCCGTACGGGCGGTGGCCGATGCCATGCGCACGACACCCGGGGTTCGCGCGGTGCTGCTGGGAGACCCCTCATACGTGGGAACGCTCGGTGACGTCGGCGGCCACGCCGAGGTGGCGCACGCCCACGACGTCCCCCTCGTCGTGGACGCGGCCTGGGGGGCACACCTCGGCTTCCACCCTGCGCTGCCCGCTCACGCCCTGGCGCAGGGAGCCGACGCGATGGTGGTCAGTGCCCACAAGACCCTGCCGGCCTGGTCGCAGGGCGCCCTCGTGCTGGCCAACACCCGGCGCATCGAGGCCGACCGGCTGGCCCGCGGTGTCGAGGCCACCCACACGACCAGCCCCGCCGGAGCCATCCTCGCCAGCGTCGACGCCGCTCGCGCCCTCCTGGCCCGCGACGGCGAGGAGCTGCTCGCCCTCCTCCTCGACCTCGTGGCCGGCGCGCGCAGCCGGCTGGCCGAGGTCCCCGGTCTCGTTGTGCTCGAGGGCCCCGGGGTTGACCCGACCAAGCTCGTCGTGCTGCTCGTCGGGACGGGTGCCGACGGTTATGCGGTCGAGCGGATCCTCCTCGACCGCGGGCTGCCGGTCGAGATGGCCGACCGCGACACGCTCGTCCCCGTGGTCACGATGGCCGACGACCGGGCGAGCGTGGACAGGCTCGTGCGCGCGATCGAGGATGCCGTCACGCACCTGACCGGGCCGCCTCGACGGCCGGTGCCGAGCGCCGTGTGGACGGTGGAGCCGGAGGTCGTCGTCCCGCCGCGGGAGGCGTTCTTCGCGGCCCACGTGACGGTGCCCGCCCCCGAGGCCGCCGGCCGGGTTTCCGCCGAGCTCGTAGCCCGGTACCCACCGGGCGTCCCCGTGCTCGCACCGGGCGAGCGGATCTCGGCAGCCGCCCTCGAGGCGCTGGACGCCGCCCGTCGGCAGGGGGCGAGAATCGCCTATGCCGCCGACCCCACGCTCGCAACGGTTCAGGTGCTCGACGAGCGTCAGTGACCGCACGACCGGGAGGCTCCGATGAGGATCGCCGCCGCCCAGGCCCGGCCGGCCTGGCTCGATCCCGACGCGACCACCCGGATCGTCGTCGACCACCTGCAGCGGGCGGCCGCCGACGGCGTCGACCTGCTGGCCTTTCCCGAAACCTTCCTCTCCGGCTATCCCGTATGGGTCTCGCGCACGGGAGGCGCCGCCTTCGAGGATGCCGGCCAGAAGCGCGCCTATGCCGCGTACCTCGACGCCGCGGTCACGCTCGACGGCCCGCAGGTGACCGAGATCGTCACCGCTGCCCGCGACCTGGGCGTGTTCACCTACCTCGGCATCACCGAGCGCGGCACCGCCTCGGCCAGGGGGACCGTCTTCGCCACCCTGCTGGCGGTCGACCCGCACCGTGGTCTCGTGTCCGCCCACCGAAAGCTGCGGCCCACCTACGAGGAACGGCTGGTCTGGGGTGCCGGCGACGGCCACGGCCTGCGGGTGCACGAGCACCGGTCCGTACGCGTAGGAGGCCTGAACTGTTGGGAGAACTGGATGCCGCAGGCCCGGCACGCGCTCTACGCCGGAGGGGAGGACGTGCACGTGTCGGTCTGGCCGGGCTCGAGCCGGCTGACGCGCGACATCACGCGGTTCATCGCGCTGGAGGGCCGGGTCTACTCCTTGGCGGCCGGTGCGGTGATGTCGGTCGACGACATCCCACACGACTTTCCCCTGTACGAGGAGCTGCGGGCCGCCGAGGAGGAGCACGGCCCCCTCTCGTACGACGGGGGCTCGGCGATCGCCGGGCCGGACGGCGAGTGGCTGGTCGAGCCGGTCTCCGGCAAGGAGGCGATCGTCACGGCAGACGTCGACCCGGCTCGGGTGCGGGAGGCGCGGCAGAGCTTCGACCCGACGGGGCACTACGCGCGACCCGATGTCTTCCGGGTCCAGATCGACCGGCGCCGGTCGGCCGCGGCCGAGTTCCTCGACCCGTGAGCGACCCGCCGGCCAACGACCGTCCGCCTCCGGCCGTGGCGACCGACCGAGCCTGCTGGCATCGGCCGGCGCTGGCAACGGCCCGCGCCTGCCCCTCGACGGGCACCTCGACACGGTCGGC
>DASTQL010000071.1:0-2018 GCA_035761805.1 Jiangellales bacterium
CACCTCGGCCGCGGCGACGTCAAGCCCCAGCAGGGACGGTGTGGAGGTCCACCTCCCCGCCCCCAGCCACCAGGCGCCGGCTGTCACGCCGACCGCGAGCAGCAGGACCAGCACGAACGCGACCGGGCCGCGGCGCGACCCGCGGCGCCGCGCCGGGACGGGTGGCGGCGCATGCCGGCTCGTGGTGTGCCCGATCACCGAGGTGCGGGCGTCCATGCCGACCCGGTCCCCGCCGGCCCCGTCGCTCTGCCCCTGGTCCATCGCCAGCGCCGCGGCAGCCGACACGCCGGGGGCCTCCAGGGGTTCGGCCAGCACGGCCGTGGCCTCGGGATCCGCCCCGTCGGGGATCCCTCGCCGAACCCGCCGCAGCACCGCGAGGAAGGCCCCGGCGTCGGCGAAGCGCTCCCGCGGGTCGCGCGAGACCGCCCGGAGCACCAGCTCGTCGACGGCGGGAGGGACGGACGGCTCGGTCCACGCGGGTGGCGGCACGTCCGACTCGATGTGCTTGTGCACGATCACGTAGTCGGTCGGGCCCTCGTGCGGCGTCCGGCCGGTGAGCAGCTCCCAGAGGAGGATGCCGGCCGAATAGACGTCGGATCGCGGGGTCGCCGGTTCGCCGAGCGCCTGCTCGGGCGAGATGTACGCGACGGTGCCGAGCAGGACCCCGCGGGTGGCCGTCGACCCGGCCGCGACCGCGCGGGCCAGCCCGAAGTCCGCCACCTTGACCCTGCCGTCCTCGCCGACCAGGACGTTCTCGGGCTTGACGTCCCGGTGCACGATGCCGGCGGCGTGTGCCGCGGACAGCGCACCGAGCACATGCTCCATGACCTCCAGCGCGGTGGACGCGGGCAGACGTCCCCAGCTGTGCAGCACGTGGCGGAGGGTCCGGCCGCGCACAAGCTCCATCGCCAGGTAGACCAGCCCGTCGTCCTCGCCCTGGTCGAAGACGGCGACGACGTCCGGGTGCGACAGCCGCGCCGCGGACCGTGCCTCGCCCGTGAAGCGGGCCACGAAGTCGTGGTCCTCCGCCAGCCCGGGGTGCATCACCTTGAGGGCGACCTCCCGGTCCAGCCGGGTGTCCAGCGCCTCGTACACGGTGGCCATCCCACCCTTGGCGAGGCGTCGTCCGACGCGGTAGCGGCCGTCGAGGAGACGGCCGACCGGTGCGTCGGAGACGTGGAGGTCCACGCGCCGAGTGTAGGGTCCGGCGCCTCGCCCACCCGCTGCGCGGACGTCGGCCGGTCAGCCCGGGTTCTCGAACTGGAACTGCACGCGGACCTCGTCGTTCATCGGTACGACGAGCGTGGTGCCGCTCGTCGACCACTGCGCGGGTACGAGGAACATGGCCTCGCCGCCCTTGACGAGCAGCAACCGCAGCTGGCGGTAGCGGTAGCGGAAGGTCTGCCCCTCCTCGAGCTCCAGCACGCTCTCGTCGATCACGGGGTTCTGGACGTACAACCTCTCCCGCGTGTCCAGGATCACGCTCGGCAGCTCGTGCAGGCGCGCCGCCAGGATCTCCGCCTGGCCGCGCCCGGACCACTGCGCGAGGGTGGATGTCGCCCAGAACACGCCTGCGGCCACCACCCCGACCGCCAGGACCGTCGCCAGGCTCCGTGAGGAGCGAGACCGCACGTCTCTGGAGGCGTCGGGGTCATCCGTGGAGATCGACGCGACGTGGCGTCCGTAGACCAGCAGCACCGTCCCGACGGTGAGGCACAGCGGGACGACGAGGTCGTAGACGTGCCAGTCTCGGACGGCCCGGACCGGGTAGGACAGCATCAGGACGATTCCGGCCGCCAGGACGAGACCTCCCGCCGTCACCAGCCAGCGGGCCGGACGGCGCAGCCGGGCCCGTCCGTGGTCGGGGTCCGCCGCCTGCGCGACGACCCAGCCGTGCAGCCAGAGTCCCAGCATGCCGAGCAGCAGGAGCCCGACGAGCGGCACGAACAGCGGGCGGGGACTGCGCATGAGGAAATCCTGTGTGCTCAGACCCACCGCGTCGACGTCGATGCCGAAGA
>DASTQL010000072.1:0-6811 GCA_035761805.1 Jiangellales bacterium
GAGCCAGGGGACACGGGGACCTGGAACTCGTTCACCGGGTCCAGCAACGGGTGGGTCGAAGCCGGTGTGGATCTCTCTGCGTACGCCGGTGGACAGGTGGAGGTCTCGATCTCCTACGTGACGGATCCCGCGGTCGAGGGCATCGGCGTCTTCGTCGACGACACCCGGGTCGTGGTCGACGGCCAGGTCGTCGAGCAGGACGGCTTCGAGGGTGCGGACACGGCCTGGGCGGTCGGCGGACCGCCGGGGGGCAGCCCCCCGAATGGCCGGAACTGGCAGATCGGCGAGGCGCTGCTGACGCTCTACGCGGGCACGTCGACCGAGGACACCCTGCTCCTGGGCTTCGGGTTGGAGCAGCTGGCCACGGCCGACCAGCGAGTGGACCTCGTGGAGCAAGCCTTGTCCGGACTGCTGGACTGACACGGGGACCACCTCGCCGGGAACCACCAGGCCAGTGGGGTCACCACCAGCCGACGACGCCTGGTGGTGACCCCACGAGGGTGGTGAACGTGGTCAGTCGGGGCGAGGCCGAGAGCAGCTCGGCCCGGTAGCGCAGACGGCCCGCTACATCACGGCGTTGAAGTTGTTCCAGCCGGAGCCCACCCGCTCCCGGGTCAGCCAGCCCCCGGTGCCGTTGCCCGGGTACATCCACAGGTAGCCGGTGGATGTCTCGCGGGCGAGCACGTCGGCCGTGCGGTCGCCGTTGAAGTCGCCCGCACCGAAGATCCGGTTGAAGCCTCCCCACCCGGTGCCGACGCGGACGCGGGGGAGCCAGCCGCCGGTGCCGTTGCCCGGGTAGAGCCACAGGTAGCCGGTGGCGGTCTCGCGGGCCAGCACGTCGACCCGCCCGTCGCCGTTGAAGTCGCCTGGACCGGTGATCGCGTTGAAGTTGTTCCACCCGCTGCCCACGCGGACGCGGGGCAGCCAGCCGCCGGTGCCGTTGCCCGGGTAGAGCCACAGGTAGCCGGTGGCGGTCTCGCGGGCCAGCACGTCGACCCGCCCGTCGCCGTTGAAGTCGCCTGGACCGGCGATCGCGTTGAAGTTGTTCCACCCGCTGCCCACTCGGACGCGCGGCAGCCACCCGCCCTTGCCGTTCCCGCGGTACATCCACAGGTAGCCGGTGGAGCTCTCACGGGCCAGGACGTCGAGGGCACCGTCGCCGCTGAAGTCCCCGACGGTCTCCAGGGCGCTGAACCCGTTCCAGCCGGTGCCGATCCGGACGCGGGGCAGCCACCGGCCGGTGCCGCTGCCCGGGTAGAGCCACAGGTAGCCGGTGGACGTCTCGCGGGCCAGCACGTCGTTGCGCCAGTCGCCGTTGAACTCGTTGGTCGAGTTGGACAGGGACGACGGCGGGATCGCCAGCGGTGTGAAGGTGTAGGGGCCGCAGGTCAGGTCGTAGTCACGGGTCTGGTCGTACCACTGCGAGATGTACACCCGGCCGCCGGAGAAGCTGGCCTGGGTGCAGCGGTCGAGCGCCTCGTTCGGGTAGTCCAGCTGCCCGGCGGTCGCCCAGACCGGGACGCCAGGGAGTCTCCAGGACCCGACGATCTCCTGCCAGCCGTTCGTGTACGAGTAGAGCCCGTAGGACTTCCCGGCGTCCCGCAGGGCCCGCATGATGCCCTCGACCACGTAGCGGTTCTCGAGCCTCTGGGCGGTCGTGCTGCTCGGCCAGGGCTGAGCGGTGCGCGGCTCGACGTCGATCCACACGACGGGCGGGGACCAGCCCACCCTCTCCATCGACGCCAGTGCGAACTGCGCCTCGGCGTAACCGACGTTGCTCAGCCGGCCGGCGCGGGTCGTGGTCCGCCAGGGTCCGGCCCCTTCGTACGTGCTGAGCTGGGCCGAGGTCGGGAAGGTCGCCATCGTGTAGGCGTGGGTCGGCTTGTTCCGCGAGGTCGCCCAGCTCACCTGGGAGGACAGGCAGGGGTTCTCGATGAACGCCAGGCCCTGCCGGGGAGAGGTGGCCGGTGCGCCGTTGACGCCGATGATGACGAACTCGGTGTCCTCCGGGGGCATCGGGTTGCCGTAGCCGCCAGGGGCCGGGCACTGCGGCCAGGACACGTCGTGGCCGTACATGGTGGCCTGCGCCGACGCGGGGACCTGGGCGACGACCGGGACGAGTGCGACCATGAGCCCGGCCGCGAGGGCCAGGAGTCTGCGTGCCGACATGGTGGCCACCTCCCCTGGGCTGGGTGGGGGAAACGACCTGCTGACGCCCCGCCCCGCCTGGTTCGACTGTGCGCCCCGGACTCGGGCGGCGCCAGAGGCTCAGGTCACGGCTTGCTTCTCTGCCGCCAGGGAGACGCGCGAGCGGTCCACAGGGTTGTCCCGTGCGCTGTCACCGCTCGTGCCGTAGTCGTCGCATCGGGGCCCAGTCAGGCCACGGCGTCGTCGGCGTCGAGGGCGAGCACGGCTGCCGTCTCGGCCTTGAGCGCGCGGCTGAGCCGCCGGTGCAGGTCGGGCAGCTGCGCGAGGTCCCAGTCCAGCGTGGCGATGCTCTCCGTGGCCTCGAGGACGGGCACGGACGCGGCGTCCCGCCGCCGCTCGTACCACCTCATCGCCTCGACCGGGTCGGTCCCCTCGAAGACCGCGACCAGCGCACCGGCCAGGAGCTCGGCGTCGCGGAAGGCGTCGGTGATCCCGTGCGCCGTGGCGGGGTCGCGGTACGCGCCGGCGTCGCCCACCAGGGCCCACCCGGGCCCATACGGCCGGCGCACCAGGGCCGGGGACGCGGGGTGGCCCCGGACCGGCGCCACGGTCCTCGCACCGGCGAACCGCTCGGCCAGCTCGGCGGAGACCTGGGCCAGGATGTCGTGGATCGCCCGCTCCCCGTCGCGCCGGAGCCCCTCCGCGGCCGGGACGCCCGCCCACACGTTGGTGACACCGTCGTTGGTGGGGATGAAGCCCGCCACGCGGGCCGGCGCGAACGCCCACTCGTACCCCCGGGTCTCCAGCCCCTCCACGTACGTGACCAGGTAGGCGCCGGCCGCGGCCCCGTGATGCGTCACGGGGGCGTCCACCTCGCGCGCCACGAGCGAGCCGCGGCCGTCGGCGCCGACGGTCCACGGGGCGTGGGCCTCCACCGCGCGGCCGGTGCGGTCCCGACCAGTGACGCCGACGACCCGGCCGTGGTCGTCGTGGACGAGGGCGCGTACGTCGACCTCGAAGCGCACGTCGACCCCGGCCTCGGCCGCCGCGTCGGCCAGCATCGGGTCGAGGACGGTGCGCCGCGGGGCGTACAGCGCGTCGACGCCGTCGCCCGGGCGGATGTCCACCGACACCTGGTCGGTGCCGTAGTGGAAGACGGTCCGCCGTACGGGCGGCGTGCCGGCGGCGACCAGGCGGTCCAGCAGGCCCCAGCGGTGCAGCTGCAGGACACCCGGTCGCATCAGGGCGAGCGTCGAGAGCGTGTCGCTGCCCCGGCGAGCCTTGTCGAGCAGCAGCACCCGCAGCCCCTCGCGGGCGAGCAGGGTGGCCGTGGCCGCTCCACCTGCGCGGGCGCCGACGACGACGACGTCGTACCGGTCGCGGGTGTGGGAGGGCATGGCCCCAGGGTGGGCGGTTCCGGGCCTGCGGTCGTCGGTCCTCGCTGCCCAGGTCTCGCGTGGCGACACCCAGGTCTCGCCCAGGGCATGGCGACCGTCAGGTCTCGCCCCAGGTGGCAAGGTGGCGTTCGTGACCACCGAGGTACCGGTCCGCTACACCGAGGCGGCGGACGGTGTGCACCTCGCGTACCAGGTCGTGGGGGTGGGACCGCCGGACCTCGTGCTCGTGCACGGCTGGGTGACCAACCTGGAGCTGCTCTGGGAGCACCCGCTCCCGGCCGGGATGCTCGCGCGGCTGGCGTCCTTCTCCCGCGTGGTGCACTTCGACAAGCGGGGGACGGGGCTCTCGGACCCGGTGCCCCCGGACCGCCTGCCCACGCTCGAGCAGCGGATGGACGACGTCCGCGCGGTGATGGACGCCGCCGGCTCCGAGCGGGCCTTCCTGGTGGGCCACTCGGAGGGCGGTCCCCTCGCGATCCTCTTCGCCGCCACGTACCCGGAGCGGGTGCGCGGGCTGGCCATCTACGGCGGGTACGCGGCACGGCGGCCCCACCCGGACTACCCGTGGGCGCCGACGGCGGAGGAGCGCCAACGCTTCTACGACGCGATCCGGCGGGACTGGGGCGGGGTCGTCGACCTGCCGGTCGTCGCACCGTCTGTCGCGGACGACCCGTCGTTCCGGCGCTGGTGGGCGAGGTACCTGCGGTCGAGTGCCAGCCCGGCCGCCGCCGTGGCGCTCGCGCGCATGAACACGGCGGCCGACGTGCGCAGCCTCCTGCCCGCGGTCAGGGTCCCCACCGTGGTGCTGCACCGTCGTGACGACCGTGACGCGGCGTACGAGGGGGCACGGTGGCTGGCCGCGCACGTGCCCGGGGCCCGCTTCGTGGAGCTGGCGGGTGCCGATCACATGCTCATGGCTCACCCGGACGACGTGGTCGACGAGATCGAGGAGTTCGTGACCGGGAGCCGCCCGGTGCCCATGGCCGACCGCGTGCTGACGACCGTGCTCTTCACCGACATCGTCGACTCGACCGGCCGTGCTGCCGCGCTCGGCGACGCCGCCTGGCGGCGGCTGCTGGACCGGCACGACGACGCGGTCCGGCTGCAGCTGGAGCGGTTCCGGGGGCAGGAGGTCGTCAGCACCGGCGACGGCTTCCTCGCGACGTTCGACGGGCCGGCCCGGGCGGTGCGGTGCGGACTCGCCGTGACGGCGGCGGCGCGCGAGGTCGGGGTGGAGGTGCGGGCCGGGGTCCACACGGGCGAGGTGGAGCGGCGCGGCGACAACGTGGGGGGTCTCGCGGTCCACATCGGGGCCCGCGTGGCCGGGCTGGCGCAAGGCGGTGAGGTGCTGGTGTCCCAGACGGTCACCGGGCTGGTCGCGGGGTCCGGGCTGTGCTTCGAGGACCGCGGACGGCACCGGCTCCGGGGGGTGCCGGGCGAGTGGCAGCTGTCCGCCGCGCGTGAGGGACGCACGGGCTGACGGGGGGCTGCCCGCACGGTCGCAGAGCCGTGCAAGCCCGGCGCAAGGCCTGTCGGGCAGGGTTGCAGGGACGGCGGCAGCTGGGTGTGGAGGACGGTCGTGACCGTGCAGCACGAGATCGCACCGGAGCTCGGGGGGCTCCGAACCGTGGACCGTGGCGTGCCCGATGCCACGGGCATCGCGGCCGGCTGGGCGGTCGTCGTCGCCACCATCCCCGTCGTCCTGGCCCTCGTCCCACTGCTCGTCACAGGTCGCCTCGGCCTCGTGGACGCCGGGGCGCCGGTCGTCGTCGCGGTCGCCTCGGGACTGGCCATGCGCGTGGCAGGCGTCCGGACACGGACCGCCGGGCGGCCCGACCCGACGGCGCAGCGGGTGCTGACCACCGTGCTGTTCACCGACATCGTGGACTCGACGCGCCGCGCCGCCGCGATGGGGGACGCCGCGTGGCGCGACCTGCTCGACCGGCACGACGCCGTGGTCCGGCGCCGGCTGGCCCGCTTCCAGGGGGACGAGGTGGCCAGCACGGGCGACGGCTTCCTGGTCACCTTCGACGGGCCGGCCCGGGCCGTGCGGTGCGCTCTGGCGATCACCGCGGCGGTACGTGAGCTGGGGCTGGAGGTGCGCGTCGGGGTGCACACCGGCGAGGTGGAGAAGCGGGGCACCAACGTCGGCGGGCTCGGCGTCCACATCGGTGCCCGGGTGGCGTCACTGGCTCGACCGGGCGAGGTGCTCGTGTCGTACACGGTCAAGGGCCTCGTCGCCGGGGCCGGGCTCGGCTTCGTCGACAGGGGCCCGCAGTGGCTCAAGGGCGTTCCCGAGGAGTGGCGCGTCTACGCGGCGCTCGACCCGGCCTGACCCCGGCGCGCTCAGGGCCGGAAGGTCCAGGTCAATGCGTGCCCCTCGACGGCGACGGTCCCGTCGTCACGGGTCACCCTCGTGCGGAGGCGGCAGATCGGCTTGTCGGTGCGCACCTCGAGGACCTCGACGTGGCCGGTGACGGTGTCCCCCGGCCGTACGGGAGCCCGGAAGCTCCAGTCGGTGTGCAGGAAGACGCTGCCCGGACCGGGCAGGTCCTCGGCCACGACGGCGTTGAGGATGCCGGTGGTGACCCCGCCCTGCACCACGACGCGGCCGAACGGACTGCGCGCCGCGAGGTCCGCGTCGTAGTGGAGTGGGTTGCGGTCGCCGCTCATCCTGGTGAAGAGCTCGATGTGCTCGGGGGTGATCTCGAGGCTTCGGCTGGCGTGGTCACCGACGCTTGGCGCCGGCCGTCCGCCCCAGGCATCGGCCCGCTCGGCGGTGCTCACGTCAGCGCCCAGGTCAGGAGCGCCAGCATCCCCACGCCGGCCCCGGTGGTGACCAGGAGGTTGCGCGTGCGCCAGGCCACCGCGGCGGTGAAGCCCGCGGCCAGCCAGACCGGGAGGGCCGGGCCGCCGCTCGTCCCGCCCACCAGGGCGACCGCCACGAGGGCGGCGAGGGTCGCCGGGCTCACGTGCTCGAGACCCTCCCGGACGATGGCCGGGAGCTGCCCCGCGGGGACGACGGTCACCAGCGAGACGCGCAGGACGTACGTGACGACTGCCGCGAGCAGCAGGACGGTCAGCAGACTCACTTCGACCTCCGGGAGGTGACCGTGCCGGCGACGATGCCGGCGACGGTGCCGAGGATGACGCCCATGCCGTGCGGCAGCGTGGCGGTGGCGGCCGCGACCGCCGCACCGACGATGGTGGCGGCGAGGGCGGGTCTGGTCGTGAGCTTCATGAGGAGCATGCCGATGAACATCGCC
>DASTQL010000073.1:0-8619 GCA_035761805.1 Jiangellales bacterium
AGCCCACCCTCCGGGTAGCACTCCTCCAACCGGGCCAACGCGTCGACCTCCACCGCCACCGCCGCCGCCTGCGCCCACCGGGCCGCCAGCACCACCCCCATCGCCGCGTCCGGGTCACACCACTGCGGGTCGGCCCCGCCCGGCGCGCCGGCCGCCGCGGTCACCGCGGCCGCCACCGGATCCCCGACACCGGCGGCGTCCGGGGCGGTGGGAGCGGCGGCCACATCCACCCCACCATCGTACAGACGTTCGAACGACACCGGAAGGGCCCGTCCCCACCCGTGCAATCACCGCTGCAATCTCGGCGGTCCCGCGTCGTCCCCGCCCACGACGGGGCGCCCCACTAGGCTCCCGACATGTCCGAGACCCGGGACCCGCGGTCCGGCTCAGGGTCCGACGACGCCGGGTCGGTCGGCACGCTCTTCGCTGTCGGAGGGGCGGAGGACAAGCTCGGCCCACGCTCCGTGCTGCGCCGATTCGTCGACGCCGCCGGGGGGGACAGGGCTCGGGTCGTCGTCGTCCCGACGGCATCCTCGCTGGGGTCCGAGATCGTGGAGGCGTACGAGGCCGTGTTCCGACGCCTCGGGGCGGCCGAGGTGACCTCGGCGCGACCCCGGAGCCGGGCCGAGGCACACTCCCCCGAGCTGGTCGGTCCGGTCGACGGCGCCACCGGGGTGTTCATGACCGGGGGAAACCAGCTGACCCTGAGCTCCGTGGTCGTCGGGACCCCGTTCGGTGATGCCGTGATCTCCGCGCATCGACGGGGCGCCGCCGTCGGGGGCACGAGTGCGGGCGCCAGCATCCTGGCCCGCCACATGGTGGCCTTCGGGAGCGGGGGCACGACGCCCAAGCAGCGGATGAGCCAGCTCGCGGTCGGCCTGGGGCTGCTGCCGGACCTGGTCATCGACCAGCACTTCGAGCAGCGGAACCGGTACGGGCGTCTGCTCTCCCTGGTCGCGCAGTCGCCGAGCCTGCTCGGCGTGGGTGTCGACGAGGACACGGCGGCCGTGGTGGAGGGCGGTCGGTGGTTGGAGGTCGTCGGGCGGGGCGCCGTCACCGTCGTCGACGGGTCTGCGGCGGTCTCCAACGCCTCGACGGCGCGTCGCACCGATGCCTTGCTGGTCTCGGGTGTGGTCCTCCACGTGCTCCCGGAGGGCAGCTTCTTCGACCTCGCGACGCGGAAGCTCGTCCACCTCGCGCCGCAGCGCCCCGACACCGAGGTCGTCCGGCTGCGGGCGGCGGAGGCCGAGCTCCGGCGCACCGCGCGGCGGATCGCTGCCGAAGGAGCCGCATCGGGTGCGCCGGAACGAAGTCGACGGCGGGCCGCACGGCGAGTCGTACCGTCGCTCGAGCAGGACCCGACGGTCGAGCCGCCGCCGGCCGAGGGGAGAGCAGGGCGATGACCGTGCGCGACACGGAGACGACCGGCGCCGCGACGCCTCCCGCGGCCCCCGACCTCACGCTGCTCGAGACCAGGGTCTATCGAGGCCCGAATGTCTGGTCCTACGACAAGGCCGTGCACCTCGTGCTCGACCTCGGCTCCCTCGAGGACCACCCCTCGAACACCCTGCCGGGCTTCGCCGACCGCCTGCTCGAGGTCCTGCCCGGACTGGACCACCACTCGTGCTCGCGGGGACGCCCCGGTGGCTTCGCCGAGCGCCTGCACGAGGGGACCTGGCTCGGGCACGTGACCGAGCACGTCGCCCTCCAGCTCCAGCAGGAGGCCGGTCACGACGTACGGAGGGGAAAGACCCGACAGGTCAAGGGCCGTCGGGGTGTCTACAACGTGGTCTTCGGCTACCACGACGAACGCGTGGCCCTGGCGGCGGCCCGGCTGGCAGTACGCCTGGTCAACCACCTCGTCGAGGCAGAGGAGGGGTTCGACTTCGCGGCCGAGCTGGAGGACTTCCTCGTCCGGGCCGAGCGCACGGCCTTCGGACCCTCGACCGAGGCCATCCTCGAGGAGGCCGCGAGCCGCGACATCCCGTGGCTGCGCCTCAACGAGTACTCGCTCGTCCAGCTCGGCCAGGGCGTCCACCAGCAGCGCATCCGGGCCACCATGACGTCCGGCACCTCAGCGCTCGCGGTCGACATCGCCGGCGACAAGGAGCTCACCGCACGCCTGCTGTCCGCGGCGGGGTTGCCCGTCCCGCGCAGCGAGAGCGTGCGCACCGTCGACGGCGCCGTGTCCGTCGCGGACCGGATCGGGTATCCCGTCGTGTGCAAGCCGCTGGACGGCAACCACGGGCGCGGTGTCGGCCTCGACCTCGCCGACGAGGCGGCACTGCGCGAGGCCTTCCCGGTGGCGCGCGAGCAGTCCCGCCGCGGCCGGGTGGTGGTGGAGAACCACGTGACCGGCCGGGACTACCGCGTGCTGGTCGTCGGCGGCCGGATGCAGGCGGTGGCGGAGCGGGTGCCCGCCCACGTGGTCGGCGACGGTGTCCACACCGTGTCGGAGCTCGTCGAGACCACGAATTCGGACCCCCGTCGCGGGGTCGGTCACGAGAAGGTGCTGACCAGGATCAAGGTGGACGAGGCGGCGGTCGCGCTGGTGCGATCCCAGGGCTACGAGACGGACTCGGTCCCCGAGCCGGGGGCCACCGTGCGGCTCACCCTGACCGGCAACATGTCCACGGGCGGGATCTCCATCGACCGGACGTACGAGGCCCACCCGGACAATGTCGAGATCGCGGAGGAGGCCGCCCGGGTGATCGGCCTCGACGTCGCGGGTATCGACTTCATCTGCCCGGACATCTCCCAGCCGGTCCGCGAGACGGGCGGGGCGATCTGCGAGGTCAATGCCGCCCCCGGCTTCCGGATGCACACGCACCCGACCGTCGGCGAACCGCAGTTCATCGCCAAACCCGTCGTCGACCTGCTGTTCCCGCCCGGTACGCCCAGCCGGGTGCCGATCGTCGCGGTGACGGGGACCAACGGCAAGACCACGACCGCGCGGATGATCGCGCACATCTTCAAGGGACTCGGCCGCAAGGTGGGCATGACGTCCACCGACGGCGTGGTGATCGACGAGAGACTGGTGATCCGGGCGGACGCCAGCGGGCCCAAGAGCGCTCGGATGGTGCTCCAGAACCCCCGGGTGGACATCGCCGTCTTCGAGGTCGCTCGCGGCGGGATCCTGCGCGAGGGGCTCGGCTACGACCGCAACGACGTGGCCGTGGTCCTCAACGTGCAGCCCGACCACCTCGGCCTCCGCGGGATCGAGACCGTCGAGCAGCTCGCCGAGGTCAAGGCGGTGCTCGTCGAGGCCGTACCGAGGAACGGGTTCGCCGTCCTCAACGCCGACGACCCGCTCGTCTTCGAGATGCGGCGCCGCTGCTCCGGCGAGGTGGTCTGGTTCACCATGTCCGAGCCGGGGTCGCAGGTCAGGCAGTACGTCGACGACCACTGTCGTCGGGGGGGCCGTGCCGTGGTGCTCGAGCCGAGCGAGCTCGGTGAGATGGTCCTCATCCGCCACGGCCGCCGGTCCATGCAGCTGGCCTGGACCCACCTGCTCCCCTCGACCTTCCAGGGCAGGGCACGCATGAACGTGCAGAACGCCATGGCTGCCGCCGGTGCGGCGTTCGCCGCCGGTGCGCCGCTGCACGACATCCGTCAGGGCCTGCGCACCTTCACCACCTCGTACTACCTCTCGGCCGGGCGCCTCAACCAGCTCGAGGTGGGTGGCGCAACCGTCATCGTCGACTACTGCCACAACGCGCCGGGGATGCGGATGCTTGGCGACTTCGTGGACCGGCTCGGCGCGAGCCTGGACACCACCCACGAGCTGGGCAGGATCTCGCGCATCGGCATGGTCGCCACGGCCGGGGACCGGAGGGACGACGACATCCGCGAGCTCGGCGCCGTTGCCGCCCACCACTTCGACGTCCTCGTCGTCCGTGAGGACGCCGCACTCCGGGGTCGGTTACCAGGCGAGGTGGCCGACCTGGTCGCAGACGGAGCCCGTCAGCGGACGGCGGCCGGTGCCCGGTGCAAGCAGATCGAGATCGTGCTGGACGAGCTGGACGCCGTCCGGCGGAGCATGGCGTTCGCCAACACCGGCGACCTCGTCGTCCTCTGCGTCGACAAGCACGCCGCCGTGCTCGGCGAGCTCGAGGACATGGCCCAGCTGGCCCAGGCCGGAGCGCACGTGTCCGACGAGCGGCTCGGGGACCCGGACCAGCCGGCTGCCGGCTGAACGGGGCCGCCGCCTCACCCCGCAGCCGCGACCACCTTGGCCCGCAGGGTGTCCGGGTCGTCGAGGGTCGCCCACCGCCGGCGCAGGTCGTCCTCCAGGGCGTCCCGGTCCTGGTGGCACATGACGGCGACGACGTCACCCGGCCGTGCCCGGTCGAGCAGGGCGAGGTAGCCGAGCAGCTCCGACCCGTACGAGGGCAGGGTCGGCACACCGACCGCTGCGGCACCGGCGCGGTACAGCTCGTCGAGCTCGGCACGGTCTCGGCCACGCAGGTACTCGGTCTTGTGCACGACCACGACATCGTCGGTCGCCTTGGCCGCGAGCTCGCCCAGCGCGACGACGACCTCGTCCTGCCGGTCCCCCGCGGTCCCGAGGGCGAGCCGCAGGGCGGCGCCAGGCTGCCGGAGTCCGGCCATCACCTCCAGGAGCGCCTCGAGGCCGGCCTCGTTGTGCGCGAGGTCGAGCACCACCGTTGCCGAGCCGCCGGGTACCGGGACCGAGTAGACGTTCAGCCGCCCCGGGTTGTGCTCCGGCCCGGGCCGGAAGTCCTGCAGGCCGGCGACCACCGCCGTACGAGGGAGGTCGGCCGCGAGGGCAGCGGAGGCAGCGGCCAGGGAGTTCTCGACGTTGGGTCGGGAGAGCCCGGCGAACGTCATGGGGACGTCCACGACCCGCACGAGCGGGTCCGGGTCGGCGTCCGGTTCGAGGACGGTGACCCACCCCTCCAGCACGGTGGTGGCGCGGCCGCCCTCGGTGAGTGCCACTCGTACGGCGGGTGCCTGGGGGTCCCGGGCGAACACCCACGGTCGCGCGGGCGAGGACAGGCGCATGGCGAAGGTCCGGGGGTCCTCGCCGTTGACCACGCACCATCCCTCGGGACGGGTGACGCGGGTGACGACCGCCTTGACCTCGGCGAGCTGGTCGAGGGTGTCCACCCCGTGCAGGCCGAGGTGGTCGGTGGAGATGTTGGTGACGACGGAGACGTCGTTGTGCGTCGTCCCCATGCCTCGCAGCAGGATGCCGCCGCGCGCCGTCTCCGTGACCGCCAGGCCGACGCGGGGATCGGCCAGCACGCGCCGGGCACCGGAGGGCCCTGAGTAGTCGCCGGCCTCGACGAGCTCGCCGTCCACCCAGATGCCGTCGGAGTTCGACCAGCCGACGACCAGGCCGGCCAGCCGGCCGATGTGCGCCACCATCCGGGAGGTCGTGGTCTTGCCGTTGGTCCCCGTGACCGCCACCACGGGGACGTGCGGGCGGACGGTGGTGGGGCGCTCCCCCGGCTCGGTCGCGCGGACAGCGGCCGCCGACTCCATGACCGCCCGGTCCACGTCGGTCCCTGGCAGGGCGTCGAGGACGTCGGCGACGGCGTGGCCGAGGGCCTGCGCCTTGCCACGGTGTCGCCATGGGAAGGCGATGACGATGCGGGAGACGTCCCCGGCCGGCCGGGCCCGCACGGCGAGCCGGCTGATCCCGGATGCGGCCGCCACCATCCGCACCAGCCGGGCGACCGCGCGGGCAGCGAAGCGCTGTCGGAAGGCGGTGGCAGGCCCACCCGGGCGGGCGCTGCTGAGGCCCAACCGCCGGGCCAGCTCTCGGGCCTCCGGCTCGGAGAGCTCGACCAGGCCGGTGAGGTCGAGGGTGAGCTTGACGGCCGGACGCGGGAAGTACAGGTTCGGGCCGTCGAGCACGCGGAGCTCGACCAGGGAGGTCGACCGCTCGGTCACCAGCGAAGCCTACTCAGCACCGGCTCTCGGGCCCGGGTCCGGAACCGGGCCGCTGCTCAGGCGCCCATCGCGTGGTAGCCGCCGTCGACGTGCACGATCTCGCCGGTCGTCGCGGGGAAGAAGTCGCTGAGCAGGCCCACGACCGCGCGGGCCGTCGGTTCCGGGTCGGTCTGGTCCCACCCGAGCGGCGCCCGGTCGGCCCACGTCGCCTCCAGCCCCTCGAAGCCCGGGATGGCCTTGGCGGCCAGGGTCTTGAGCGGTCCGGCCGACACCAGGTTGACCCGGACTCCGTCCGGGCCGAGGTAGCGGGCGAGGTAGCGGGCCGTCGACTCCAACCCCGCCTTGGCGACCCCCATCCAGTCGTACGCCGGCCAGCTCACCGACGCGTCGAAGGTGAGCCCGACGACCGACGAGCCGGGCTGCAGCATGGGACGGCACGCGACCGCCAGGGCCTGCAGGGAGTAGGCCGACACCTGCACGACCTGGGCCACGTCGGGCCACCCGGTCTCGAGGAACTTGCCGCCCAGCGCGGTCTCCGGGTTGCCGTAGGCGATGGAGTGCACGACACCGTCCAGGCCGTCGAGGTGCTCGCCGACGACCCCGGGCAGCGCCGCCAGGTGCGCCTCGTCGGTCACGTCGAGCTCCACGACGGGAGCGCCGACCGGGAGCCGCCCGGCGATCCGGCGGGTGATCGCGAGCGCGCGCCCGAAGTTCGAGATCACCACCTGCGCGCCCTGCTCCTGCGCCACCCGGGCGACGTGGAAGCCGATGGAGGTGTCCATCGTCACGCCGGCGACGAGGACACGCTTGCCCTCGAGGATGCCCATTGCCGTCTCCCTCGTGTCTCGGTCTCGCCCGTTCAGTGCCCCATCCCCAGCCCGCCGTCGACCGGGATGACGGCTCCGGTGAGGTAGGCGGCCTGGTCGCCGGCCAGCCAGCGGACCACGCCGGCCACCTCCTCGGGCGTGCAGAACCGTCCCAGCGGGATCCGGGACCGGTACTCCTGCTGGGTCTCCTCGGGCAGCGCCGCCGTCATGTCCGTCTCGACGAAGCCGGGAGCGACGACGTTTGCGGTGATGCCGCGGCTGCCCAGCTCGCGAGCCATCGATCTGGCCATGCCGACCAGTCCCGCCTTGCTCGCGGCGTAGTTGACCTGCCCGGGCGAGCCCATGAGGCCCACGACGCTGGACACCAGCACGATCCGCCCCTGACGCCGTCGCAGCATGCCCTTGGCGGCTCGCTTCGCCACGCGGAAGGCACCGGTGAGGTTGGTGTCGACGACGCTGGTGAAGTCGTCCTCCGTCATGCGCAGCAACAGCGTGTCGCGGGTGATCCCGGCGTTGGCGACGAGCACCTCCACCGGACCCTGACGCGACTCGACCTCCGCGAAGGCGGCCTCCACGGAGTCGGCGTCGGTGACGTCGCACCGCACCGCGGACAGGCCCTCGGGTGCCTCGCCGCTCCGGCTCGTGACCGTCACCTGGTCTCCTGCGTCGGCGAAGGCTCTCGCGATCGCGAGTCCGATGCCGCGATTGCCTCCCGTGACCAGAACGGATCGTCCCACCGGCGGCCCTCCTCGTCTCGTCGTCGGGCCGGCGCCCGTCGGGCGCCGCGACGTGACGCTATCGGCTACCGCCCGGTACGCGGGACCCGCGCCCTGCAGCGGTCGGTCCGGGTACTGCCGGGGTCGGCCGTCAGGCGTCCTCGAGGCGGAAGCCCACCTTCATCCCGACCTGGACGTGCTCCACCTCGCCGTCGACGAGGTAGCCGCGGATCTCGGTCACCTCGAACCAGTCGAGGTGGCGGAGGGTCTGTGCGGCGCGGTGGATCCCGTTGCGGACGGCGTCGTCGACGCCCTCCCGGGACGTGCCCACGATCTCGGTGACGCGGTAGGTGCGGTTGGTCATGTCGGCTCCAGCCGGTCGGGGTCAGGTGTTGCGCCATGATCCCGTACGGGACGGGTGTCGGGAGATGCGACGTGCCGTCCGAGGCCAGTCCTGGGCCTCGTCTGGCACCCCGCCGCGGGCGGACCTACCGTGAGGGGGTGACCCAGGGCTCGCGCACACGCCGGACCGATCCCGTGCAGGTGGTCACCACGGCGCGCCCGAGCCTCAGCGACGACGTCGACAGCCGGACCCGGCGCTACCTCGTGATGATGGGGATCAGGACGGTCTGTTTCGTCCTTGCCGTCGCCATCGACGGCTGGTTGCGCTGGGTCTTCGCCGTCGGTGCGGTGGTGCTGCCCTACCTGGCCGTGGTGGTCGCGAACGCCGGTCGCCGACCTCGGCGGGACTCGTTGCTCCCGGTGACGACCCCCCCACGACGAGCGCTGCCTCCCGCCGATCCGGGTGCTCATCCCGCCCCGCATCACGACACCGAGTGACCAACCCCCCTCTCGCCGCGAATCTCGTCGGCAACCCCTGTTCAGGGCGCGCGAATCCGTGCCATACTCCCCCCGCGCGTTCTGCTATCCCCCGTCGGAACGCGCGGACGCGACGCCGGGCGGCTTCCCCCGTGGCTGCCCGGCGTCGCCTCGTCCGCGCAGCGCCCGTCGTCAGCCGCCGATGGCGGACATCGGCCGGGTGGGCTGCAGGAACCCGGGGTCGTCGATCCCGTGGCCCGCCCGCTTGCCGAGCATGGCCCGGCGCCAGCGCTCGGCCAGCTCCTCGTCCCCGGCACCGGCCCGGAGCGGTCCGCGCA
>DASTQL010000074.1:0-32712 GCA_035761805.1 Jiangellales bacterium
TCCGCCGCCACGGCAGCGCCGGGGCCACCACGGCGACTCCCCGAGTCGTCTCGGGCATCAGCCCCGCGGCCAGCGCCGCCACCAGGCCACCGGTCGACCAGCCGTGCAGCACCACCTGGCTTTCGAGGTGGAGCTGCCGGACGAAGGCCGACACGACGCGAGCGTCGAGGTCCGCGCGTGGCCCGCGCCGGTACGGAGCACCGCTGTGGCCCGAGATCGTCCCCGGCAGGTCGACGGAGATCACCGGCCCGAGCTGACTCAGGTGCGGAACGAGGTCGATCCACATGCTCGCGCTGCCGGTCATCGGGGGCACGAGCAGGTGAACCGGTGCGTCGTGAGCCGCGGCCGAATCGGGCTCCGCGCGGACATAGTGCACGGGCACGCCGCACACGCTCGTCGACACGCTGCGTAACCCCGCCCACTGCGGCGACCGGACGCCCCAGTTGTCGTATCGCACGGTGATCCCTCCGCCTTTCCCCAAGGTAGTCGCAGCAAAGCGGGGCGGCGCCCCGCTGGCTGGGGCGCACGTGAAAGCACGGCCCCTGATGTTCAGCGATGCCTCCTGCAGCACGCGCATCATCGCTGCGTCATACCGCCGCCTGTCGACCGCGCGTACCGCGGCAGATGAGTGACGCGAGCCGAGTCATAGCTAGCTAGGGCAGATCGCCTCGCATGGTCGATAGTGGGTACGTGGGAAGTGAACAACTCGCGTGGTCCGGCCGCGACTGGCGGATGCCGGTATGGCTCTGGGTCGGCCTGGCGACGATGTTCGTCAGCGCGCTGCACATCATCATCGACTTCGGCGTCGGCCTGTTCGACCTGCACGGGACTCTGACTCTGACCGAGGCGGCAACGCTTGTCGGCGTTGCGCTCATCCAGGTCTGGTGGGCGATTTCCTTCATGGCGGGCGCTCAGGGCAACGGCAGCGGCGTCGCCAGCGCCGGGATCCTCGGCGCCGGCTGGGCGGCGCTGACCAACGGCTTCCCGATCGTCTACTGCCCGCCCGTGTGCGAAGAGGCACGGCCGCTGACCGACGTCGGCCACGTGGGCAGCATCGTGTTCGGCATCCTGCTCGCGTTGGTCGCCACCTGGTCGCTGTGGCGCGCCCGGGTGCGCCCGGGTTGGTTCATGCCGGCCGTCGCGGCAGCCATGGTGGTCGGGACTGTCGTATCGCTGGCGAACACCCCGATCACATAGGCGCGCCGACAGCGGCATGGTCGGACGCTCCGCGCCGACAGCGGCGGAAGAGGACGTGCTGCATTGCCGTTACCGCAGGCACTCCCGCTCAGCTCAGCGCAGGTCGAGCCTCATCAGCACGCGCGGGAAACCGTTGAGTACCGAGGTCGTGTCGGCTGCCTTCGTGAACCCGGCCTTCTCGAACAGGTCTCTCGTGCCGACGTACGCCATGGTGAGGTCGACCTTGTGCCCTCGGTTGTCGACGGGGTAGCCCTCGATCGCCAGCGCACCAGACTGCCGCGCGAAGTCCACGGCTCCGGCCAGGAGCGGGTGGGAGATGCCCTCGCCACGGTGTCCGGGCCGCACGCGGATGCACCACACCGACCACACCTCCCGATCATCGACGTGGGGGATCTTGCGGTTGGACGCGAACGACGTGTCAGCACGAGGGTGTACCGCCGCCCAACCGACGACCTCGTCTCCGTCATAGGCGAGCACGCCGGGCGGACCCTGGCGCATGAGCTCAGCGACCTTGTCGGCACGCTCGGTGCCGTGCAGCGTGCGGTTCTCCTTCGCGGGGAGCCGGTAGCTCAGGCACCAACACACGGTGGCGTCGGGGCGCTTGGGCCCGAGCATCGCCGCGACATCGGCGAAGTCCGTGGCCGGCCGTACCTCGATCACCATCCCCCTCACCCTGACACCGGCCCCGGGGCACCGGCAACCCGACCTCGGACGATCGCCTCGTGTCGGCGTGATTGGCGCCACCGACCGCCCTCCTCTCCGGGGCTGTGCAGCCAACAACCACGCGGCTGGTCGGATGCTCCTTGGGTGCATGCCGGCGCATGAGGTGGTGATCGCTGGTTGCCCGACACGTCGTACTCAGGCGGCACGTGCGGCGAGTAGTGGGACGTCGTCGTGGTGGTGCGGCTTCGTGGGTTCGAATCGAGCGGACCATCGACCACGAGCCGACGGAGGGCGCGGGGTGAGGCATCGTCACACGCGTGCGCCGGCCTTCGTGTCGCGGTCGACGCCGTGGCGCGCGTGCCAGTCCAGGATCAGCAGCGTGGCGTCGTCTGCGAGCGCCTGACCGGTGGCCTCAAGGAGCAGGTCGGTCAGCGCGCGGGTCGCCTCGCGCGGGTGTACGTCGGCTGTGGCGGCGATCAGTGCCGGCAGGTCGAGATCTTCGGCGTTGCGTTCGAGCATGCCGTCCGTTACGAGCACCAATCGGTCGCCCGCGCGCAGGGGCAAGACGGTAGTGGCGTAGTCGGTCTCCGGGAACAGCCCGAAGGGGATGCTCGGCGGCAGGTCGACGTCCACGACGATGCCGCCGCGCACCAGGTAGGGGGCGGCGTGCCCGGCGTTGACGAGCTCGAGGTCGCCGGTTGTCAGGTTCAGACGGCCGAGCAGTCCGGTGCAGAAGCCCTCCGCCGACACCTCCGCGTAGTGGGTGTACAGGGCGTCATTCGCCGTCGCGGCCTGCTCTGGGAGCGACAGTCCCTGCCGGCGGGCGTTGCGCAGGCTGCCGACGCACAGCGTGGCGGTCAGCGCACTGGCGACGCCGTGACCCATGGCGTCGGTCATGGACAGGTGCAGCACGTCGCGAGCAAGGCTGTAGTCGTAGGTGTCCCCGCCGACGCTGGCCGACGGTTCGAGCCATGCGGACAGCGTGAACGAGCCGGCCTCGCACGTGAACCCGGGTGGCAGCAGCCGGCGCTGGATCTCGGCCGAGAGGGAGTACGGGGTGCTGCGCTGCGCCCACTCGTAGAGATCGGTGTGGCGTCTGCTCGCCACCACGACGAAGCCCAGCAGGTGGGCCGTGCGGGCGATCTCCGCAACCTCCGCTGCGCTGGGGTCGGCGGGCAGGACGAGCTCGAGCAACCCCAGGGCCTCACCCCGCTCGGTCACGGGGGCGAGCACCGTCCAGCCGTCTCCGCTTGGCCGGTCTCCTGCGGTAGCGATCCTCGGGGGCAGGACCTGGACCACCTGGGTCCGCAGGGCGCGTTCGGAAGGGCCACCGTCGAGGGGTTCCATATCCGCCAGCTCGCGCATGTCGCGCCGTGAGCCGCCACCGACCGCGGCAACCCCGTCGTCGTCGGGGCCGCCGGTTCGGGCGCCACCTGGTGCGGCGACATAGGACAGGCGCACGAGCGCACGACCGGACAGGTCCGCGATCAGGAACGACACCGACAGCGCACCGAGCGCGACTCCCAGCCCGCGCGTGGCGGCCTCCACCGCCTGGACCGGCGACGCGTTCTCCACGGCGTCGAGCACACCACGCAGCGCAGCACGTAGGTCTTGGTCCAGATCCACTTCAGGAGCATAGAGGCATTCGCACCAGAATCTGCGGGGTCCCCTGGCTGTGAGCTCAGGTCTACAGGCGGGCCTTCTCCGGGTTGGCGGGTGAGTGCGGCTGGTCGGCCACGCCTGGTCGTCGGCTCGAGCTGGACACTCGGTACCCCCCTCGAGCAGCGGAGTGCAGAGCCGCTGGGCACTCCATCACCCGCGGTCTCGAGTGCCATCGGCACCTGGCCGAGCTCGCGGACTCGGCAGATGATCACGTTCAAGTTGCTGGCTGCCTGGGGGCGGTGCCGCTTTGCTCACTGGCGCGGCTTGCGTGCGCGCGGTCTGCGCCTGGTGGAGGCGCGCTGGTCGAGGTCGATGCGGGTGTAGAGCCGGCCGCTCTGGGTGATGAGGCGCCGTCCCGCCGAGACATACGGCGCCGGGAGCTGGCGGAACTGTTGCGCGTGGCCGTCAGTGAGGTCGATCTCGTGGGCCTGCCTGTCCAGGCCGAAGCGCACGGTGTGCGCGTCGGTGCTGCCGTCCAGGTCATCGACGCGGGTCATGACCGGTCGAGTCGCCACTGCTGCCCCTTGTGCTGCCGCCGCTGTGAGTGCTGCGGTTGGGAGTCAAGCATCCCGCCCGGCGGCCGGTTGGTCGGGGGAGCCCCGCCCGCGGAGTTCGAGTTGACCGGCGGGCCGATCAGCCGGGTCGGGGCGGCTGGCGCTCGCCGCCGACCGGGGGTCGCCAGCTGATGGATACTGTGGAGTCGTCGAAGGTGTGGGTCGCGCTTGGTGACCGGGTCGACCGTGACCCGGTCGATGTGCTGGGCCAGCATCGCCCGCTGGTCGGCGATGCCCTCGCTGCTTGTCCTGGGCGTCCTCCCGGTAGCCGAGCATCTCCAGCACCTGCGGCCAGGCCACCCGATGCCACAGCCGTGGACCGGTGGTCCGGGCCATTCGGGCCGCCGGCGGCGAGCTAGCGGGGTGGCCCACTCGCCCGGCTCACGTGGTCATCGTGGCGGAGCGACGGCCAGGACGGTCCCCGCGGCCGCGAGCAGCGCGCAGGCGGTCGCGAGGGTGGCCAGACGGGACCACGGCGACCGCTCGTCCACAAGGTCGTGCCGGCTCACCGCGGTCGCGGTCCGCAGGATCAGCACGGCGACAGCCGCGGTGCACAAGGCCGCGAGCGTGGCCACGACCAACCCCGCCGTACTGGGCCGCCGGAGCGCCAGGCCGGCGGTGGATGCCGCCAGGACCGCCACCACGATGCCGGTCCTGGACCAGGCCAGGGCGGTGCGCTCCGGTTGCAGGCCCGGGTCGCGGGTACCCCCGCGCGCGGTCACGGTCATCGTGCCAGCCGCCCTACCGCGTAACCGGCCAGCAGCACGGCCAGCAGGACGAGCAGGGCCCCGAGCCAGAGCAGCGCACGCGGCGCGGGGAGCGCGGCGCCCAGCCGGAGCGCGCGCTCCGTCCGACGCCAGCCCGCCACCGCCTCGACGGCCAGCCCGCCGCCGCACAGGCACAGCAGGGCAGCGACCACGTCGAGCCACCGGGCCAGTCCGGCCAGCTCGGCAACCGACGTCAGGCCGACGCCGGCGGCGACCAGCGCGAGCGAGGTGCGCAACCAGGCGAGGGCCGTCCGCTCGTTGGCCAACGAGAAGCGGGCGTCCGGCTCGCCGCCGACGCCGTACACCCTCCCCGGTCGCCGGGGCCTCGGTGCGGCGCCCGGCCCGGGCGCTCCCGCGTCGCGGCCGGTCTGGGACACCCCGTGAGCCTAGGGCCGGGTCGGGCCGACAACGGAATCCTCGGCTTGACCATGAGCCCTGTCCGTGTTCCAGCACGGTGAACCTTCACCGTCTTCGGGTGGGAGGTGGTTCAGAGCTCGCGGCGGTCGCCAAACCGGACGGAGGCGGCGAGGAGCGCGACGATCGCGGCGACGGTGACGGCCACCGGGACCGCGTAGTCGCTCAGCTGCGCCGTCCCCCGGGCGAGCTCCTCCGGGGCACCGACCAGCGCCGAGGGCAGCCGTCCGTCCAGGGCCGGGACCAGACCCAGCACCGGCATGAGCAGCATGAACCCGAGGCCGAGCCCCGCCGCCGCCGCCACCGACCGGACCACCGCCCCTGCGAGAGCTACCGCCGCCACGGCGAAGGCGAGGTAAGCGATCCACAGCGCCCATCCGCCCACCACCGCACCGGCGTCGAGCGGGCCGATGAGCAGCCACGTCTCGTACACCGCGGCGACGGTGCCGAGCGTCCACGCCGCGACTGCGGCCGCCGTGGTGGCGACGACGCGGGGCAGCAGTCGGCGTGCCGCCGACGGGACCCGGGTGCGGTAGAACGCGGCCTGCCCGGCATGCGCGTCCGTGGCGAGGGCCATGGCGGCGACGACGACCAGGACGAGCAGCCCGATCTGGCCCGCGTTGGAGACGTACTGCGCGATGCCGTCGGCCGGTACGGGGTCGGGCACCACGACCTGGAAGCCGTCGGCGGCCGCGGCTGACTCGAGCAGATCGGCCAGGTACGCCGCGAGCAGCGGCCCGGCGAAGCCGAAGAGGAGGAAGACGACGACGAGCGCCAGCAGGCGGTAGGACCGCCACAGGCGCAGCCACTCGAGCCGCCAGAGGGTCACTCCGGCCCCCCCGTCAGGGCGAGGAACGCCGACTCCAGGTCGGCCTCCTCGGGTCCCAGCGACACGACCCGGGCCCCCGTCGCAGCGGCGACCCGGACGAGCCCCCTCTCCCCCGCCTCGAGGTCGGTGCCACGGACGTGCACCACTCCGTCACCGGCCACGACCTGCTCGACCCACGGCTGCCTACGGAGGGCGGCGGTCAGCGCCTCGGCGGAGTCCCGTACGTGCAACGTCCACTGCGGGCGTACGTGCCTGACCAGGAGCTCGGCCAAAGGGCCCTGGTAGCGCAGCGTGCCCCGGTGGATGACGCCCACCACGTCGGCCACCCGCTGGACGTCGGAGAGCACGTGGCTGGACAGGACGACGGTCGCCCGTCGACCCCACGCTAGGACCATGTCCAGGACCGCGGTGCGGCCGGCCGGGTCGAGGGCGCTGCTCGGCTCGTCCAGGACCAAGAGCTCCGGGTCACCGGCGAAGGCGGCCGCGAGCGCCAGTCGCTGCGACATGCCCCGCGAGAAGCCACCGACCCTGCGGCTGCCGGCTTCGCCGAGCCCGACCTGGTCCAGGGCGGCAGCGACGGCAGCGGGCGAGTCGTCCGCACCGACGAGGTGCGCGGCCAGGGCCACTACCTCGGCTGCTGTCAGCCATGGCTCGAACTCGGGCACGTCGGTGACGACGGCGACCCTCCGGCGGTCCACCGAGAGCTCCACCGTCCCGGCGTCGGGCCGGCGCAGGCCGCTGACCAGCGACAGCAGGGTCGTCTTGCCGGCACCGTTGGGGCCGACCAGGCCGTACACCACGCCCCGCGGGACCTCCAGGTCGACGCCCAGGACCCCGGTCGGTTCCCCCGTACCGGAGTCGTAGCGCCGCACGAGCCCCGACGTCCGCAGGACCGCCGTCATGAGCGCTCGCGGCCCACGAGCAGGTAGACGATGCCGCCCAACGGGATGGAGACGACCGTGAGCAGCGCCCACGCCCACTTGGGCAGCGTGCGGGTGCTGGGCGCCCGGACGATGTCCACCAGGCAGAAGACCACGAAGCCCACCGCCACGAGCAGCAGGGGCAGCAGCGCCATGGAGACGTTCACGTCCACGGCCCGGACACTATGCCTGGCACGATCCTCCGCGTGGGCTGGGTGAGGAGAGCGGCGGACTGGTGGCTCACGGATCGGTCGACGGGACGCTGGGTTGCCGGGCAGCCGCCGAACCCGGCCCTCGTGGTGGCCGTCGGGGCGACCCTCGTCCGGGTCTCCGGCCTTCTGCCTCCGTCGACCGACGAGGCGCTGGGCTGGTTCGGTAGGGGGGCGTGGGTGGTCTGGGGGCTCGACGAGCTCCTGCGGGGGGCGAGCCCCTTCCGCCGGCTGCTCGGCGGCCTCGCGCTGGCCTGGCAGCTCGCCGGGTTGCGATGACGGCGGCGGTGGGCGACCCGTCACGTCCTGGGCGTTCTGGCCGCGGGTTACCGTGCGTCCGTGGAGGTCTACGTGGCCGGGGTGGGGATGACCCGCTTCGAGAAGCCCGGGCGGCGGGACTGGGACTACCCCGACATGGCCAAGGAGGCGGCCACGGCCGCCCTCACCGACGCTGGCCTCAGGTACGACGACATCCAGCAGGCGGTCGTCGGCTACGTGTACGGGGACTCCACGGCCGGGCAGCGGGCGCTCTACCCGATCGGCATGACGGGCATCCCGGTCTACAACGTCAACAACAACTGCTCGACCGGGTCGACGGCGCTCATGCTGGCCGTCCAGCTGGTCCGCGGTGGCTTGGCGGACGTGGTCCTGGCCGCCGGCTTCGAGAAGATGCATCGTGGATCCCTCACCTTGCAGTGGACCGACCGCACGTCACCGCTCGACCGTCACCTCACCGCCGTCGCCGAGCTGAGCGGTTGGACCGAGGGTGTCCCGCTGGCCCCGCAGGTCTTCGCCGCCGCCGGGAGGGAGCACGCCGAGCGGTACGGCACGACGGACGAGCAGTTCGCGCTCGTGGGCGTCAAGAACCACCGGCACTCCGAGCACAACCCGTACGCGCAGTTCCGCGACGTCTACACGCTCGAGGAGGTCCTGGCATCGCCGCTGGTCCAGCGGCCGCTCACCCGGCTGCAGTGCTCGCCGACCTCCGAGGGTGCGGCCGCCGCGGTGATCGTGAGCGGACGTGTGGTCGCCCAGCGCGGGCTCGGGCGGCGCGCCGTGCAGGTGGCCGCCCAGGCGATGACGACCGACCGGCCGGACACCTTCGACTCGGCGGTGCAGCTCGTCGGCTCGGGCCTCACCCGCAAGGCGGCCGAGCAGGTGTACGAGGAGGCCGGACTCGGACCTGACGACGTCGACGTCATCGAGCTGCACGACTGCTTCTCCACCAACGAGCTCATCACCTACGAGGCCCTGGGACTGTGCGAGCCCGGCGCCTCCGGCCGCCTGGTCGCCGACGGTGCCACGACGTACGGGGGGCGGTGGGTCGTCAACCCGTCCGGAGGGCTGATCAGCAAGGGTCACCCGCTGGGTGCGACGGGCCTCGCCCAGTGCGCCGAGCTCACCTGGCAGCTGCGCGGCGAGGCCGACGGGCGGCAGGTGGCCGGTGCCCGGACGGCCCTGCAGCACAACATCGGCCTGGGCGGCGCAGCCGTCGTCACGATCTACCGCGGGCCCACGACGAGCTGAGCGTGGGCCCTCCGCCCGGAGCTCCGGGTCGGCCGGCCCTGCCGCGCAGGTACCGCAGGGGAGTGGGCTGGAGTCGAATCGGGACGAGGAGGTGTGTCATGGGCTGGGCCGGCGAGACACTCGACCCCCTGAGGGCGCCGACACGGAGCCTGCGCATGGAGGTACCGGAGCAGTGGGGTGCGTTCGCGCAGACCCACCGGGCCACCTTCGCCGACGGCGAGCTGTCGCTGGTCGTCAAGGAGCTGATGGCCGTGGCGATCGCCGTCGCGCAGCAGTGCGACGGGTGCATCGCCGCCCACGTCCGCGCCGCCGTCGCTGCCGGGGCGACGCGTGGGCAGGTGGCCGAGGCGCTCACGGTCGCGCTGTTCATGACCGGGGGACCCGGCTCGATCTACGCCCCCCGGGCCTGGGCGGCCTACGAGGAGTACGCGCCGGACGAGCCGGCGGTGACGCGCACCGCGTCATGATCCACCCGGGCTGGGGACCACGCGGCGTTGCCGCTGCTGGTGGTTCGGCGAAGTCCGTCGGGCCCGGCCGGGCCAGCCGGGATCATGAGGCGGTCGGCGATCGGCGCTGCTGGGTCGGTGAGCTGCTGCGCACCGGTGACCCCAGCGGCCGGGCCGCCCGACCTCGTCAGGCGGCCCAGTCCGCCAGGGTGCGCCGGCCCGGCTCGCGCAGGTCCGCGAGCGCGTGCTTCTCGAGCTGGCGAACCCGCTCGCGGGTGAGCCCCAGGACCTCGCCGACCTGGGCGAGGGTGCGCGGCTCGTGCCCGTCGAGGCCGAACCGCATCGTCATGATCCGGGCCTCGCGCTCGGGGAGCAGGTCGAGCAGCCCCCGGATCGCCGCCCGGAAGTTGTCGGCCTCGAGGTCGGCCGACACCTCGGTCTCGTCCGGGCGCTCCAGCAGGTCGCCGACCGTGGCACCGTCGGTCTCGTCGCCCACGGGCGCGTCCAGGCTGACCGGCCGGCGGTCCCAGTCGCGGAGCTCGCCGACCCGTTCGGCGCTCAGACCGAGCTCGGTCGCGACCTCCTCGGCGGTGGCGTCGCGGCCCAGCTGGACGCCCAGCCGTCGCTCCATGCGCCGCATCGCCGAGACGGACTCCGCGACGTGCGCCGGCAGCCGGACCGTGCGGGTCTGCTCCGGGAGTGCGCGCTGGATCGCCTGGCGGATCCACCACGTGGCGTAGGTCGAGAACTTGAAGCCCTTGACGTAGTCGAACTTCTCCACTGCGCGGATCAGGCCGAGGTTGCCCTCCTGGACGACGTCCAGGAGCGGCAGGTCACGCGAGAACTTGCGCGCCACGGCGACCACGAGGCGCAGGTTGGCCTGCACCATCCGGTCCTTGGCGTCGCGGCCCATCTCGACCAGCCGCTCGAGCTCGGAACGGTCCCGGCCGTCCAGCGAGGCCCCCTCCTCGTCGGCACGCCGCTGCAGCTCCTCGGCATAGAGGCCCGCCTCGATCCGCTGGGCGAGCTCGACCTCGTCCTCGGCGGTGAGCAGGGCGACCTGCCCGATCGCGTCGAGGTACTGACGCACGGGGTCGTCGACGTGCTGGTCGGCGCGCGCCGCTCGCTGGGCGGCGCGATCGGTGGTGGGCATGTCGGTCACCCCCTGGGGCGGGCTGTCGGGACGGGTTGAGGCTGCGCCCGAAGGGGCACGACGGGGTCAACGTCCGGGTCCGTGGAGAGATTCCCGGCCAGTCCCTCCCCACACCTGGCTGTCGTGGCCGACACTGTGCGTCGTGCCCAACCCCGCACGCGAGTCCACGACGCCGGCCGAGCCCACCGCGGGCCCCGTCGGGACCGAGCCCGTCGGGACCGAGCCCGTCGGGACCGAGCCCACACGGCCCGAGCCGACCCCCGTTCCGGAGGCTGCGTCGTCGGCCGCCGACTGGTCCCTCCCTCGCGGCGTCATCGTGTTGCTGGGGATCGCCGGCGCCGTGGTGGCCGTGGCGGGCCTGCGCTCGCTCTCCCACCTGATCGGTCCGATCTTCCTGGCCTTGATGCTCACGGTCGCCGTCTACCCCCTGCAGGGTCTCGTGGTACGCAAGGGGGGGCCGCGGTGGCTGGGCATGGTCGCGGCGCTGCTGACCGTCTACTTCATCCTGATCGGGCTGGTCGCGTCCCTGGCCGTGTCCGTGGCCCGGCTCGCGACGATCCTCCCCACGTACGGCCCGGAGTTCAACGCGCTGGTGGGCGGGGCGGAGGAGACGCTGGCCGGCCTCGGCGTCGGGCAGGAGGAGGTCAACGCGGCCCTCGACCAGATCGACTACGGCAACGTGGTGGGTGCGCTCGAGTCCGTGGTGGCCGGGCTGCTCGGGGTGTTCTCGAACGTCTTCCTGATCCTGGCCGTGCTGCTCTTCATGGGCCTGGACGGGGCCGGCTTCCCCGAGCGGCTCAAGGCCGCCGGCAAGCTCCGCCCCGACATCGTCGCGGCGCTCTCGTCCTTTAGCCGCGGCACCCGTCGCTACCTGGTCGTCTCGACCGTCTTCGGCCTCATCGTCGCCGTCTTCGACGGCGTCGCGCTGTGGTGGCTGGGCATCCCGTTGCCTCTGCTCTGGGCCCTGCTGTCCTTCATCACCAACTACATCCCCAACGTCGGGTTCATCATCGGCGTGATCCCACCCGCGCTGCTGGGACTGCTCCAGGGCGGCTGGCAGCTCGCCCTCTCGGTCGTGGTCGTCTACAGCGTGATCAACTTCGTCATCCAGTCGATCATCCAGCCGAAGTTCGTCGGCGACTCGGTCGGCCTCTCGACGACGCTGACCTTCGTGTCACTGCTCTTCTGGGCTTGGGTCATCGGGGCCCTGGGTGCGCTGCTGGCGATCCCCTTGACGCTGCTCACCAAGGCGCTGCTCATCGACATCGACCCCAGCACGCGCTGGGTGAACCTCCTGCTGGGCTCCGGTCCCACCCTGGCCGGTCCCGAGGGTTCGGAACCCACACCCGAGCTGCTCCCGGACCCCCAGGGACAGCCGGGCTCACGACCCCCAGGCGGGTCGTAGCGGCATCCCCGACTCCCCCGACCGCGGGGTGCGGACGGCCAGGACCTGGTGCAGCTCGATACCGCGGCGGTCGAAGCCGGCCCGGGAGCCCGCCATGTAGAGCCGCCAGACCCGGGTGGTGGCCAGGCCTGCCTCGGCCACCGCGTCCTGCCAGTTCCGCTCGAGGTTGGCGCTCCAGTCGCGCAACGTCATGGCGTAGTGCTCCCGCAGGTTCTCCTCGTGCCGGACCTCCAGGCCGTGGTCCTGCAGCGCCGAGACGATCCGGCCGACCCCGAGCAGCTCGCCGTCGGGGAAGACGTAGCGGGTGATGAAGGCGCCGGCCCGTGCCCGGGCCCGGGTCGTCGGTCGGGTGATGCAGTGGTTGAGCAGCCTGCCCCCGGGCCGCAGTCGGTCGCGCAGGTGCGACACGTACCGGGGAAGCTGGTGCAGCCCCACGTGCTCGGTCAGGCCGATGGACGACACGGCGTCGAAGCCCGTCTCGTACACGTCGCGGTAGTCGCCGTGGCGGATCTCCACCAGCCCGCCCAGCCCCGCCTCGGCCACGGCGCGACGGGCCCAGTCGGCCTGCGCCCGCGACAGCGTGACGCCGAGCGCCCGAACGCCGTACTCCCGGGCGGCATGCATCGCCATCCCGCCCCAGCCGCAGCCGACGTCGAGCAGCGACATCCCCTCCCGCAGGCCGAGCTTGCGCGCCACCAGGTCGAACTTCGTCGCCTGGGCCTCGTCGAGCGAGGCGTCGGGCCGGGGGTAGACGGCGCAGGTGTAGGCCATGCTCGGGCCCAGCACCATCTCGTAGAAGCGGTTGGAGACGTCGTAGTGGTGGCTGATGGCCTGCGCGTCGCGCCACCTCGAGTGGCGCAAGCCGCTCACCCGCCGCTCCTGCGCGGGCAGCGGGGGCCGCCGGAGAATGCCCAGACCCAGCCCCCGCACGACCTCCCCGAGGTCGCGCAGACGGATCTGGTCGATCCGGTCCATCAGCGCCGTGAGCACCGCATGCAGGTCGCCCCGGACCTCCAGGGTCCCCGTGACGTACGCGCGGGCCATGCCCAGCGACCCGGGCGCGGTGGCCACGTACGACAGCGCGTCGGGGCTGCGCACCTGCACGACCGGGCCGTCCTCGGGACCGGTCGCCGAGCCGTCGTAGGCCTCGAACCGAACCGGTGGGGCGCCCGAGAAGATCCGCTCGACCGCCTCGGCCACGGTCATGTCCTGTCGCACGGTCGGTTGCAGCCGGAGTGTCGTCGCCACCGGTGTTCGCCTCCTCAGGCCCGTCTCACGCACTTGTCGTACAGGTCCAACAGCCGCCCCTGCGGGTCGTACCTCGCCTTGAGGCGGGCGTAGGACCCACCCCCGTACAGCGCCCGGAACTCCGCCTCGTCGTAGAAGGCGGTGGAGTAGAGGGACTTGCGTCCGTGCAGCCGAGCGACCTCGCGCTCGACCCGCCTGTTGTGGAAGCCGTCTCCCTGACCGGGGGGCAAGGCCACCGTCCCCCAGAAGCCGAGGTTGACGTAGAGCTGCTCGGGGTCGAAGGCGTACAGCGGCCAGGTCAGCGCTGGGTCGCGCTGGCGCAGCGGGCAGGCCCACACCGGGCGCATGCCGACCTCGGCGTCGAACCAGCGAAGGAACTCCGCGGTGCGCTCCACCGGGACCTCGATGTCCTGGACCACCTTCTCCCGCGCCGGGCGGCCACGGAGCCGGTCGACCCGGTCCGAGAGACCTGTCCGCTCGTCCAGCCGCACCAGCCGCCAGTAGGTGTCCGACCGCAGGAGTCGCCGGGGCCAGAGCCGTCGGACCAGCGGGTGCTGGGCGCCGAAGGCCCGCGAGCACCAGAACCAGTCGGTGTCCCACCGCCACAGGTAGTCCAGCGTGGTGAGCACGTCGGTCCGCCGCTCCCGGATCGAGCGGTAGTAGACCCGCCGGCCGGTGTAGTCCGACGGCGCGTGGGCCGCCGTCGCCGCCCACGTGCCCAGCGTCAGGTAGGCCTCCCGGGGTGAGAAGACGGTGCCGTCCACGAAGTCGACGCCGGCGCCGTCGTACGCGCGGTGGTCGCACGCCTCGGCCATCGCCCGCGCGAAGGCGTCGAGGTCCGCGAAGGGCACATGCCGGAGGCCGACGTACGGCTGCACCGGGCGGAGCTCGATACGCAGTCGCAGGGCGTAGCCGAGCGTCCCGTACGAGTTGGGGAAGCCCAGGAAGAGGTCGCGGTGCTCGCCCTCGGGGTGGGCGGTGACGAGTCGGCCGTCGCCGGTGAGGACGTCCATCTCCAGCACGGTCTCGTGGGGCAGGCCCTCTCGGAAGCTCGACGACTCGATCCCCAGGCCGGTCACCGCGCCCCCGAGCGTGATGGTGCGCAGCTGGGGGACCACGGCCGGCATCAGCCCGTACGGGAGGGTGGCGTCCACCAGCTCCTCGTAGGTCGTCATCCCCAGCACGTCGGCCGTGCGGGTCTCGCGGTCGACCGCCAGCACGCCGGAGAGGCCGTCGACGTCGAGGACCGCGCCGGAGGCCGGCCCGCGGGGACGGAAGAGGTTGGAGGTGCGCTTGCCCAGCCGCACCGGCGTGCCCGGAGGCACGTCGGCCAGGGCTGCCCGCAGGCGCCCGGCCGCGGCGGCGTAGGCCGCGTAGGTCCCCGGCCCCGAGTCCACCGTCACCATGCCCGCACCTTAGGGACCGGTACGGCGGGCTTCAAAGGGGGTCCGCCCGGGCCGGCCTCAGCGGCGCGGGACGACGGGCTGGGGGGTACGGCGGTGTCGCCCGCCGCTGCTCGAGGTGGAGGTGCCGTTGGTCGACGGCTCGCGGAAAGCGCGCGCCGGGCGCAGCACCTCGTCGGCCAGCCCCTGGAGCGAGGTGAGGGTGTCCTCGGCCGAGTCGATCCACTGCACCGTGGTGCCGTCGCCGTGCCCGTGCACGGTGAGCAGGTCGTCGAGTGAGGCCCACGAGATCGTCGAGGGGTGCCGGGAGCGCCACCGGAGCACCACGTGCCCGTCGCCGAACTGCACGCCGTAGGCGACCACGCCGATCCCGGACACGCCGGTGTAGTCGACGTGGCGGACCAGCGCGAACCGGCGGGGTAACAACCCCGATCACCTCACCGCGGCGTAGTGCGTGTAGAGCTGGCCCCCGTGAGTCCGGCCACGTCGCCCGACCGCCGCCCATCTTGACCGAGTGGGACACCTCGTGTCACTACCCGCGTGCCGGCCGTGTCGCCGTGTCGCGGACTACCGTCGGCCGGGTGAGCACCGATCGTCGCACCGTCGTCAGCGTCTCCGGCCGCGTCCCGCTGGAGGGCACGACCCGGCCGTACGCCTCTCGCAACCCGGCCCGTCTCGAGGAGGTGGTGGCCGACGTGGCCCTGGCCGGACCAGGGACCTTCGTCGCTGCCGCGCGGGCCGCCCGGGAGGCGCAGCGCGCCTGGGCGGACGTCCCGGCACCCGTCCGCGGGTCGGTGGTGGGCAACCTCGGTCGCCTGGTCGCCGCCAACGCCGATGCGCTCGCGGCGCTCGTCACGCGCGAGATCGGCAAGCCGCTGGCCGAGGCGCGCGGCGAGGTGCAGGAGATCGTCGACACCTGCGACTTCTTCCTGGGGGAGGGGCGGCGGCTCTACGGGCAGACCGTGCCCAGCGAGATGCCGGACAAGCAGCTGTTCACGTTCCGGGTGCCCGTGGGTGTCGCCGCGGTCGTCACGGCCGGCAACTTCCCGGTTGCCGTCCCGTCCTGGTACCTCGTCCCCGCCCTGCTGTGCGGCAACGCCGTCGTCTGGAAGCCCGCCGAGTACGCCGCCGCGAGCGCCCAGGCGCTGCACGAGCTGGCCGTCCACGCCGGCGTGCCCGAGGGCGTGCTCTCCCTGGTGGTCGCCGACGGCCCCTCCACGTACGGGGGTCTGGAGCAGGCCCTCGACGAGGGGCTGGTCGACAAGATCGGCTTCACCGGGTCCAGCGAGGTCGGCGTGCGGATCGGCGAGCTCGCCGGTCGGCACCTGCAGTCACCGTGCCTGGAGCTCGGTGGCAAGAACCCGATGGTCGTGGCGCCCGACGCCGACCTCGAACTGGCGGTCGAGGGCGCGCTCTTCTCCGGCTTCGGCACCGCCGGGCAGCGCTGCACGTCGCTCGGCACGGTGATCGTGCACGCGGACGTCCACGACGTCTTCGTGGAGCGCTTCGCCGCAGCTGTCTCCACGGCGCGGGTCGGCGACCCCACGCAGGACGTGCTGTACGGGCCGCTGCTGGACGAGAAGTTCGCGACGTCGTACGAGAAGCACCTCGGGACGATCGCCTCGCACCACCGGGTCCTCGGCTCGACCGGGACCGGGCGGATCGGGCCGGGCAACCCGCGGCAGGGCTTCGTGGGCGACCCGGGGGCGGGGCTCTTCTACCACCCCGTGGTGCTCGACGGCGTCCGGCCGGACGACGAGGTCTTCCGTACGGAGACGTTCGGCCCGGTCGTCGGGGTGACGACCTACCGCGACCTCGACCAGGCGATCGAGCTGGCCAACGCCCCCGGCTACGGCCTCTCGTCGTCCATCTACACCACCGACCCGGCCACGGCGTTCCGGTTCCGCCGGGGGGTCTCCGCCGGGATGGTCAGCGTCAACAACTCGACCTCCGGCGCGGAGGCGCACCTGCCCTTCGGGGGCAACGGGCGGTCGGGCAACGGGTCCCGGCAGTCCGGGATCTGGGTGCTCGACCAGTTCACCCGCTGGCAGGCGATGAACTGGGACTACTCCGGTCGCCTGCAGAAGGCCCAGATGGACGTGGCGACGGTCGAGGCGGACCTCGACCACCGGCTGCGCTGACGGGCGGGGACGGTGGCCGGGACCGAGGCGCCGGTCGACCCGGTCCAGGCGCACCTGGAGGAGGGCCTTCGGACGCTGGTGGCCGACCCGGGTCCGGTCGACCGCGCCGGCACGGGTCGGGTCGACGGCGCCGGCACGGTGATCGGCGTGAGCGAAGGGTCCCGCCCGCCGGGACCTGGGCCACACGGTGATCATGCTGCCGGAGAGCTCCCGCTCAGGCCCGGGTCGGCGCTGACCGGAGACCTGGCCCTGCGGCTCTGGGAGGCCGGGCTGCTCAGCCGGCGGCTGGACCTCGAGGCGCGGCGGCTCCGGGCCACGGGTCGTGGCCTCTACACGATCGGGTCGGCCGGGCACGAGGGCAACGCCGCGGTGGCCGCCGCCCTGCGGCCGAGCGACCCGGCGCTGCTGCACTACCGGTCGGGGGCCTTCTACTGCACGCGCGCGGGCCAGGTCGACGGGGTGGACCCGGTGGAGGACATCCTGCTCGGCCTTGTCGGCGCGGCCGACGAGCCGATCGCGGGGGGACGGCACAAGGTCTTCGGGCGCGTGGAGCTCGCGGTGGTCCCCACCACTTCAACGATCGCCAGCCACCTGCCCAGGGCGGTGGGCCTCGCGGTCGCCCTGGACCGGGCCCGGCGGCTCGGGCTGACGACGCCCTGGCCCGAGGACGCGGTGGTCCTCGCCAGCGTGGGCGACGCGTCGGTGAACCACTCGACGGCTCTCGGCGCGCTCAACACCGCCGGCTGGTGCGTGCGCCAGGGCGTCCCGGTCCCGCTCCTGGTCGTCTGCGAGGACAACGGCCTGGGCATCAGCGTCCCCTCCCCACTCGGGTGGGTGGGCGACGTGCTGCGGTCCCGGCCCGGGCTCGGCTACCTCGCGGCGGACGGGTGCGACCTCGCGGACGCCTACGACGCGGCGCGCGACGCCGTCGACCGGGTGCGGTCGGAGCGTCGCCCCGTGGTGCTGCACCTGCGGACCGTACGGCTGATGGGACACGCGGGAGCCGACGTCGAGTCGGCCTACCGGTCAGTGTCGGCCCTCGCGGCCGACCTGGCGCGGGACCCGTTGCTGACGACGGCCCGCCGACTCGTGGCCGCCGGCGTGCTCGACACCGACGGAGCGCAGGCGCGGTGGCGGTCGGCGGGCGAGCGGGTCCGCCGTACGGGGGAATCGGTGCTGCGGCGCCCCTCCCTGCGGGGGGTCGACGCGGTGACGGAGCCGTTGAGTCCGGGGCCGCCCGAGGACGTCGCCGTACGGGCAGCGGCGGCGGCGCCCGCGGATGACCGCGCGCGGGTGTTCAGGGGGCGGCTGCCGGAGGACGAGGGCCCGTTGACGCTGGCGCAGTCGCTGAACCGGGCGCTGCTGGACGCCGGGGCGGCCGACCCGGGCCTGCTGGTCTTCGGGGAGGACGTGGCGCGCAAGGGCGGGGTCTACGGCGTGACGCGTGGCCTCGCCGACCGGCTCGGGCGGGCCCGGGTGTTCGACACGGTGCTGGACGAGCAGGCGGTGCTGGGGCTGGCGCTCGGGGCGGGCCTCGCGGGGCTGATGCCGGTGGCGGAGATCCAGTACCTGGCGTACCTCCACAACGCCGAGGACCAGGTGCGCGGCGAGGCCGCGAGCCTGGCCTTCTTCTCGCAGGGCCGGTTCCGCAACCCGATGGTCGTGCGGATGCCGGCGCTCGCCGACCCGCACGGCTTCGGCGGGCACTTCCACAACGACGACGCGGTGGGGGTGTTGCGTGACGTGCCTGGGCTGGTCGTCGCGGTCCCGGTGCACCCGTCGGACGCCCCCGCGGTGCTCCGGACCTGCCTGGCGGCCGCCCGGACCGAGGGGCGAGTCTGCGTCGTGCTCGAGCCCACGGCGCTCTACCACGCCCGCGACCTCCTGCGGGGGGACGGCGCCTGGACCGCCCCGTACGCTCCACCCGGCGCATGGGCCGCCGAACACGTCCCGGTCGGTTCGGCGCGGGTCCACGGCGGTCGTCACCGTGGGGCCGACCTGCTCGTCGTCACGCTCGGGACGGGGCTGCCCCTCGCACTCCGGGCGGCGCGGCGCCTGTCGGCCGAAGGCGCCGGGGTCCGGGTGCTGGACCTGCGCTGGGTCCTGCCCTTGCCGGTCGACGACGTGCTGCGGGAGGCCCGTTCGGCCGGGCGGGTGCTGGTCGTGGACCCCACTCGCTCCTCGGGCGGCGTCTCGGAAGGAGTCCTCGCGACCCTGGTGGACGGCGGGTTCCGCGGGGGCGTGCGCCGGCTGGCCGCCGAGGACTCGTTCCTGCCGCTCGGGCCCGCCGCCGCGGACCTGCTGCCCTCGGAGGAGGCGGTCCTCGCCGCGGCCCGGCGGATGCTCGGCCCCGAATGACCACCACCGACGCCACCGCAGCGGCCATCGGCTGGCTGCTGGCCTCGGACGAGCCGGGGATCCGCCTCCAGACCCGTCGGGACCTGCTCGGCGAGCGGGTGACGACAACCGACCGGGCCGAGGTGCTCGAGGGCACCATGGTCCGACGTCTGCTGGTCGGTCAGCAGGCGGGCGGTGGCTTCGGCGGTCATCCCTACGCGAAGTGGACCGGCGCCCACTGGCGCCTGGTCTCGCTGGTCGAGCTCGCGATACCACCGGGCCACCCCAGGGCGGTCGCGATGGCCGGCCGGGTGCTGGACTGGCTGACGTCCCCTGCCCACCGCAACCGGATCCGGACCGTCGACGGTCTGACCCGCCGGTGCGCCTCCCAGGAGGGCAATGCACTGGCAGCCGCCTGCCGTCTCGGGCTGGCCACCGACGACCGGGTACGGGACCTCGCCCGCTGCCTCGTCGCGTGGCAGTGGCCCGACGGCGGCTGGAACTGCGACGTCGCAGCCAGCGGCCGACGGTCCTCCTTCCACGAGACGCTCCCGCCTGCGTGGGGCCTGCACGAGTACGCGACGGCGACCGGCGACCCCGCTGCCCGGGCCGCCTCGCACCGCGCCGCGGAGCTGCTGCTCGACCACCACGTCTTCCGCTCGGCCTCGACCGGAGACCCGATCCACCCGTCCTGGTTGGTGCTGCACTACCCGCCGTACTGGCACTACGACGTGCTCCAAGCCCTGGTCGTCCTGGACCGGATGGGCTTCGAACGCGACCCGCGGTCGACCGACGCCCTGGACCACCTGGAGCGGCGCCGGTTGCCGGACGGGCGGTGGCGACCGGGCGCCTACTGGTGGCGTCCGCCGGGCACGACCGGCGGCACCGTCGAGGTCGTCGACTGGGGACGGGGCGGCCCCAGCGAGATGATCACGCTCAACGCCCTGCGGGTGCTCCGCAGCGCCGGCCGCCTGTCCATTGGCACCGGTCGACCGATCTGACGGCAGCTCAGGACAGGTCGCACAGCTCGTCGAGCAGCCCGCCCATCACCTCGCGAGACGTCCCCTCCGCCTCGATCGGCAACCGCAGCGGGTCGCCACCGTCCACCGAGATCCACGCCGCGAACGTGTACGTCATCTTGCTCTCCAGCAGCGCGTGCGGGTCACACCGGGGCGAGCCCACCCGGACGGGTACCGACACCGACTCTGCGTCGGCGGGCAGCGTCGCGACGGTCGGCGGCGACCCCTCCAGCGGGACGAGCGCGAAGATCACCGTGGGCACGGTTTCCACCAGCACCAGCTCCGGCCGCTCGGCGACCCCGGCGTGCCGGCGCATCTCCAGTGTCCCGACCACGCCGTCCCCATCCCGCGTCCAGCCCTCGCCGAAGCCGAAGGTTCCGAGCTCGACGAGCCGCTGCTCACCGCACAACCGTTGGAGCAGCCGGTCCAGGACGTCCCCGTCGACCGGGACGACGACGTCGGTACGGGCGGGGTCGCCGAGACCCAGTGTCACGTAGGGGTCCTCCACGGCCGTGGGCTCCCCGGAGCAGTCGGGCGCTCCGTACGGGACCCGGACGTCGACCGTCCGTCCGGCGGCGAGCGCCGGCCGGTCGGACCGGTCCACCGGGTCGGGGGCGAACGGCGGGGCCACCAGCTGCACCTGCCGTACGGCGACGTCGTCCTCTCCCTGGTTGGTCAGCCCGACCCGGACCACCTGGGACACCTGGTCCTGCCTGGACTGCACCACCTCGGCGCTCAGCTCGGCGCCTGGTGTGGAGCCGGCTTCGGATGACCCGGGCTCCGCGGCCCCCGTGCCGCCGCACGCCGCCGTCAGGACGGCCAGCCCGGCCGCCGCGAGCCGCGCGCCGCCCCTGGTCACGACGCCGAGGATAGGACTCAAGCCAGCCGGCGCAGGAGCTGGGCGTTGAGCGCGACCACGATCGTCGACAGGCTCATCAGCACGGCGCCCAGGGCCGGTGCCGGCACCAGACCCCACGGCGCGAGCACGCCTGCGGCGAGCGGGATCATCACGACGTTGTAGCCCGCCGCCCAGACGAGGTTCTGCAGCATCTTCCGGTACGAGGCGGAGGAGAGGTCCCGGACGAACAGCACCTCACGCGGGTCGTCACCGGCGAGCACGATCCCGGCGGACTCGATGGCCACGTCGGTGCCGGCGCCGACCGCGATCCCCACATCGGCGCGGGCCAGGGCGGGGGCGTCGTTCACCCCGTCGCCGACCATCGCCACACGCAGCCCACGGGCCTGCAGCTCGGCCACGTGGCCGTCCTTGTCCTCCGGAAGGACCTCGGCGAAGACCTCGTCCACTCCCAGGTCGTCGGCGACGGCCTGGGCGACGGACCTGGCGTCGCCGGTGACCATGGCCACGCGGACGCCCCGGGCGTGCAGAGCGTCGACGGCCCGCCGCGACTCCGGCCGGACGGCGTCCTCCAGCGCGAGCGAACCGATCACCTCTCCGTCCCGGACCACGTGCAGGACGGTCGCGCCACGCTCGGTCCATCCGGCGGTGCGCGCCACCAGCGACGGGGGCTCGTGCAGGCCCTCCTCCCGGAGCAGGGCCGGCCCGCCGACGGCCACGCGGCGCCCGTCGACCACGGCCCGCACGCCCCGTCCGGTGACCGACCGGACGTCCGACACGGCGGGCAGGTCTCCCCCGGCCGCGCGCGCGGCGGCGACGATCGCCCGCGCCAGCGGGTGCTCGCTCTCGGACTCGGCGGCAGCGGCCAGGCGCAGGACGTCGTCGTCGTCCCCGGTCATCGCGACCACGCCCGCGACCACCGGCTCGCCCCGGGTCAGCGTGCCGGTCTTGTCGAAGAGCACGACGTCGACCTGCCGCATGCGCTCGAGGGCCAGCCGGTCCTTGACGAGCACGCCACGCCGAGCGGCCATCGCCGTCGAGATCGCCACGACCAGGGGGATCGCGAGCCCGAGAGCGTGGGGGCAGGCGATGACCAGCACCGTCACGGTGCGCGTGACCGCCTCACCGAGCTCACCGAGCGCAGCCCACACGACGAAGGTGATCACGCCGGCGGCCCCGGCGACGTAGAAGAGCAGGGCCGCGGCTCGGTCGGCCAGCGCCTGGGCCCGGGAGCGAGAGGTCTGAGCCTGTTCGACGAGCCGCTGGATCCCGGCCAGCGCCGTCGCCTCGCCTACCGCCGTGACGCGGATCCGCAACGACGAGTCGGTGGCCACCGTGCCGGCGACCACCCGGTCGCCCGGGCCGCGTGGGACCGGTCGCGACTCGCCGGTGATCATGGACTCGTCCAGCTCGGCCTCGCCGCCCTCGACGACGCCGTCGGCCGGCACCCGACCGCCCGCGCGCACCAGCACCAGGTCGCCCTCGGCCAGCGCCGAGACGGGGACCACCTCCGGCGTCCCGCCGTCGAGCACCCGCTCGGCGTCATCGGGGAGCAGCGCCGCCAGGGCGTCGAGAGCACCGGAGGCCTGACCGAGGGCGCGCATCTCCACCCAGTGGCCGAGGAGCATCACGACGACGAGGAGCGCCAGCTCCCACCAGAAGTCCAGGTCGAGTCCGCCGATGCCGAGCGACGTGGCCAGGCTGGCGCCGAAGGCCACCGTGATCGCCGTCGCGACCAGCGTCATCATCCCGGGCCGCCGGGCCCGAAGCTCGGTGACCGCGCCCGTGAGGAACGGCGCCCCTCCGTACACGTAGATCACGGACCCGAGGACGGGGGGCACCCAGGCGATGCCGGGCAGGTCGGGCAGCTCGTAGCCCAGCAGGTCGGCGAACATGGGGCTCGCCAGCACGACGGGGACGGCCAGCGCGAGGCTGAGCCAGAACCGGTCGCGGAACTGGGCGGCGTGGTCGCCATGCCCTCCGCCGTGAGCCCCGTGAGCGGCGTGGGCTGCGTGTCCCGCCTGCACGGCTCGCTCTCCGCGATCGGTTCCGTGGTCGTGGTGAGCGGTGTTCGTGTCCAACGGACTACCTCCTCCGGTCGCCCGCGACGATACCCCTAAGGGGTATCCATGGCAAGCCCGGGAGCACGATCGGTCGCGTGACCCCCGACCTCGCTGCAGCGCTGCCCCGGCCGATCGGCCTCGTCCTCGGCGGCGGTGCCGCGTTCGGCGCGGTCCAGGTCGGGATGATGCGGGCAGTCGACGAGACCGGGCTCCGGCCCGACCTCGTCGTCGGGACGAGCGTGGGCTCCCTCAACGGGGCGATCATCGCCGCGGAGCCCGCGGACGCGGGCCGGCGGCTGGCGGCCGTGTGGGCGGGAGTGAGGCGGCGGACCGTCTTCCCCGGCGGCTGGCTGGCCCGCGCCCGCACGCTGCAGGCCTCTCGGGCCTGGCTCTCCGACAGCTCCGGTATCTCCGGCCTGGTCCGCGAGTACCTGCATGTGGAACGCTTCGACCAGCTCTCGGTGCCCTTCGCCGCCGTGGCCACCGATGCCCGCACCGGCCGGCCGGTCGTCCTCGCCGACGGCGACCTCGAGCCGGCCGTGCTGGCCAGCTCGGCGATCCCCGCCATCCTGCCGCCGGTCGAGATCGACGGGCGCCGGCTGGTCGACGGCGGACTGGTGGCCAACGTGCCCGTGCTGCAGGCCTGTGACCTCGGCGCCGCCAGCCTGGTCGTCCTCGACTGCGGCGTCCTCGGCCTGCGGGCCGACCCTCCGCGCACGCTGGTCGAGACGATGCTGCACACCGCCGCGATCGTCGTGCGCCAGCAGGTCCTCCGCGACGTGCCCGCGGCCGCCGCTCGCCTCCCCGTGGTCTACCTGCCCGGACCGTTCCCGATGAGCACGTCGCCGCTCGACTTCCGGCACACCGCGCGCCTCTCCCTCCAGGCGTACGAGATGTCGCGGCGCTTCCTCGCCGAGGTGGCACCGGACGGGCCGGGCCTGTACGGCGCGCCGCCCCTGCTGGGCGGGGGTTGAGCGTGGCGCGGCTACCGTGGGGCGGTCGACCCACCGGAGGAGGGCCCGTGGAGCACAGCCATCCCGACCAACTCGTCGTCGAGACCGTCGCCCACGTGCGTGACCGGTTCGGCGTCGACGGCCTGCGCGACCTGGTCGAGCTGGCCACCCGTGAGCTGCGCCGGACCGAGGACGCGCTGGCGGGGCTCGCCGAGCCGGCCGAGCGCGCGCTCTCCCACACCAGCGCCGGGGAACCGGACACGCAGACCTGGCAGGCCTACGTCGAGGAGGGTGAGGACGACGAGCGCGCCTGACGCTACGTCGCCCGCAGGGCGGCCAGGAACTCCTGCGCCCAACGGTTGACGTCGTGGCCGATCACCCGGTCGCGCAGCGAGCGCATCCGGCCCTCGGCCTCCTCGTCGGACATCGCCATCGCCCGGCGCAGGGCCCGCTTGAGGCCGTCGATGTCGTGGGGGTTGACCAGCAGGGCTGCGTGGAGCTCGTCGGCGGCCCCGGCGAACTCCGAGAGCACCAGCGTGCCGCGCAGGTCGGTCCGCGCCGCGACGTACTCCTTGGCCACGAGGTTCATCCCGTCGCGCAGCGGCGTCACCACCATGACGTCGGCGGCGCGGAGCATCGCGACCAGCTCCCGCCGGTCGTACGAGGAGTGCAGGTAGGCGACCGCGGGCTGGCCGATCCGGCCGAAGTCGCCGTTCAACCGACCGACCTTGAGCTCGATCTCGTCGCGGAGGTTGCGGTAGGCCTCCACCCGCTCACGGCTCGGGGTGGCCACCTGGACGAAGACCGCGTCCTCCGGCGTCACCACCCCGTCGGCGAGCAGCTCGCCGAAGGCCTTGAGTCGGTGGCCGATGCCCTTGGTGTAGTCCAGGCGGTCCACCCCGAGCAGCACGCGGCGAGGCGACCCGAGCTCCTCGCGGATCTCCTTCGTACGGGCCTGGACCTCGGGGTCGGCAGCCAGCTCGGTGATCTCCTCGACCTCGATCGAGATCGGGAACGCCCGAGCGACCACGCGCCGACCCTCGGGGGTGAACAGGCGGCCCACGTCGTCGGTGTAGCCACCGTCGTACCGCTCGGCCAGCTGCACGAAGTTGTCGGCCGCGCCGGCCCGCTGGAAGCCGACGAGATCCGCGCCGAGCAGGCCCCCGATGATCTGCCGCCGCCACGGCAGCTGGGCGAAGAGCTCGCCCGGCGGGAACGGGATGTGCAGGAAGAAGCCGATGCGCAGGTCGGGCCGCATGTCGCGGAGCATGCGGGGCACGAGCTGGAGCTGGTAGTCCTGCACCCAGACCACGGCACCGTCGGCGGCGACCTCCGCCGCCGCCTCGGCGAAGCGGTGGTTGACCCGGACGTAGGCGTCCCACCACTCGCGGTGGAACTCCGGCGCGACGATGACGTCGTGGTAGAGCGGCCAGAGCGTGGCGTTGGAGAACCCCTCGTAGAAGTCGGCCACGTCCTCCTGGGACAGCGGGACGGGGACGAGGTCCATCCCCTCGGTGTGGAACGGGTGGGGGGCGTCGTCCGGGGAACCGGTCCACCCCACCCATGCGCCGCTCTGCCGCCGCATCACCGGCGCCAGCGCCGTCACGAGTCCCCCGGGGCTGCGCCGCCACGTCGTACGGCCGTCGGCCGTGGTCTCCCGGTCGACCGGGAGACGGTTGGCGACGACGACGAACGGGCTCGAGCCTGTGGTCACAGCGGCGCCCTCCCGGGGTCTCCCTTTCACGGTAACCGGAGGACCGGGAGGGCAGAACCGGCCCTTCGTCCCGACTCGAACCGCGCAACGGCCGGTCGAATCACACGGATGGCATTCCCGGGCCTACGATGCGCGCATGGACGTGGAGAGGCAGACCGGTCCCCTGGCGGAGCGGCGGGTAGGCAGCCGGCTCGCCGACCGGGACCGGCAGATCCTGGACTTCGAGCGCCAGTGGTGGCGTTATGCGGGGGCCAAGGAACAGGCGGTCCGCGACCTGTTCGACATGTCGGCGACCCGCTACTACCAGGTGCTGAACGCTCTCATCGACAGCCCCGAGGCGCTCGCCTACGACCCGATGCTCGTCAAGCGGCTGCGTCGCCTGCGGGCGACCCGCCAACGGGCCCGGTCGGCGCGCCGCCTCGGCTTCGAGGTGTGACGCATCGGATCCTCCGGTGAACGAGGGGGGCTGGTTCCAGCGGCTGTGGCCCTCCCTCGTGGCCCTGCTGGGCACGGTCGGGGTCATCGCGCTGCTGCTCGTCGTGGCCGGTGGCGAGGTGGAGACGGTCGGCCCCGGCGACGCCTTCGAAGACGCCCCGGTGGAAGAGGTCACTCCGACCGCCGGCGGGACCGGACAGGAGACCACCCTCGCGAGCACCCCCGAGCCGTCCCCGGAGCCGGTCCGCGCCCCCGTGGTCGTGCTCAACCAGACCACGGTCGAAGGGCTGGCCGCGCGGACCGCCGAGGCGCTCGAGGAAGCCGGCTGGGAGGTCGTCGAGGTCGCGTCGTTCCCGTCCGGCGTGCCGGAGACGACTGTCTACCACCCGGCCGACCTGGAAGAGGCCGCGATCGCCATGGAGGCGGAGTGGGACGGCATCGACCGGGTGATGCCGGTCTTCGCCGGCCTGAGCGAGGAGGCACTGACGGTGATCCTCGCCGACACCGACCAACCCCCCGTACCGGCTGGGGAGTGAGACGACGATGTCGCGCACGATGAGCGACCTCCTCGCCGTGCTGGACCTCGAGCCGCTGGAGGTCGACCTCTTCCGCGGCCGCTCGCCGGAGACGTCGCTGCAGCGGATCTTCGGCGGACAGGTCGCGGCCCAGGCCCTGGTGGCCGCGGGCCGGACGGTCGACGCGGCGCGGCCGGTGCACTCGTTGCACGCCTACTTCCTCCGGGCCGGCGACACGGCCGCCCCGGTCGTCTACCAGGTGGAGCGGATCCGCGACGGCGGGTCGTTCACGACGCGTCGGGTGGTGGCCGTGCAGCACGGGCGGCCGATCTTCTTCATGTCCGCCTCGTTCCAGGTGGTCGAGGAGGGGCTGGACCACCAGGACCCGATGCCGGCCGGCGTCCCCGGCCCGGACGAGCTGCCCGACCTGGAGGCCCGGATCGCCACCGGGCACCCGGTGTGGTCGGCCGTCTGGCGCGACTGGCAGGCGATCGACTTCCGCCACGTGGCCGACTCACCGTTCGGCGGCGTCGGCGACCGGCCCGGCGCCCACTCGCCGGTCTGGATCCGCGCCGCCGAGCCGCTCCCCGACGACCCGCTGCTCCACGTGTGCGTCCTGGCCTACGCCTCCGACCTCACCCTGCTCTTCTCCGCGCTGGCGCCGCACCCGGTCACGCCGCTGGACCTGCAGATGGCCTCGATCGACCACGCGATGTGGTTCCACCGGTCGTTCCGGGCCGACGAGTGGCTGCTCTACGACCAGGAGTCGCCGTCGGCCTCGGGCGGCCGTGGGTTGGCCCGCGGTCGGGTCTTCACCCAGGACGGGCGGTTGGTCGGGTCGGTGGTCCAGGAGGGGTTGGTGCGGCCGCGCCGGGTGCGGTGAGGGGCGGGTCTGCCGGCGGCTCGACCGTCGAGTGGGGCCCGACCGCTAGCCTCGGGCAGCGTGAGTGACCTGCCCAGCCCACGGACGGCGGAGGGTGTCGCCGCGCTCGACGCTCTCCTCCGGTCACCGCGGGACGCCCTCGTCGCCCTGGACTTCGATGGCACCCTGTCGCCGATCGTCGCGGATCCCGCCGAGGCGTTCGCGCGCGAGGACGCGCCCGCTGCTCTGGCCCGGCTGGCCCTGGTCGCGGGCACCGTCTCCATCGTGACCGGTCGCCCGGTCGCCGAGGCGGTGCGACTGGGCAGGCTCCAGGACGTGGACGGGATCGTCGTGCTCGGCCACTACGGGATGGAGAGGTACGAGCACGGTCGAGTGGACAGCCCCGGGGCTCACGACGGGGTCGAACGCCTCCGGCCGCGCCTCGCCGAGCTGGCCCGCGACGGTGTCCGGCTGGAGGACAAGGGCCACTCGCTCGCCCTCCACACGCGAGGTGCCCCGGATCCCCAGGGCTCCCTCGAGGGCTTGCGTGAGCCGGTCACGGCACTGGCCGCTGAGCTCGGCCTGGAGGTCGTCCCGGGGCGCCTCGTGCTCGAGGTGCGACCGCCGGGGGTCGACAAGGGCGGTGCGCTGCGCTCGCTCGTCCAGGAGCGTGGTGCCTCGGCCGTCCTCTTCGCGGGTGACGACCTCGGCGACCTGCCGGCCGTGCGGACCGTCCACGGGCTACGGGCCGGTGGCATACCCGGCCTCGTCGTGTGCAGCGACTCCGCCGAGACCCCGGCCGCCCTGCGGGATCAGGCCGACCTGGTCGTCGACGGGCCGCAGGGCGTCGTGGAGCTGCTGGCAGCCCTCGCCGACGCCTTGGGCCGTTGACGCGGGAGCCGGCGTGGCGCATCAGCGCGGCAGCGTCAGGGGATGGCCCGCGGCCCGGCGATCAGGGCAGCGTCGCCAGCAGCCCCTCGAACCACGCCCGCGGCGGCAGGGCACCTGACACCTCCGCGAGCCGCCGGCACCGCTCGGCCCGCTCGGCCACGGGCATCGTCAGCGCCTCGTGCAGGGCGTCGGCCGTGGCCGTCACGTCGAAGGGGTTGACGACGAGCGCGTCGCGGCTGAGCTCGTCGGCGGCGCCGGCCTCCCGCGAGAGCACGAGGGCGCAGCCGGAGGACGACACGACGCTCGCCTCCTTGGCCACCAGGTTCATGCCGTCGCGCACCGGGTTGACCAGCACGGCGTCGGCGATGCTCAGGGCGGCGAGCGAGCGGGGCAGGTCGTCGACCACGTCCAGCACGACCGGTCGCCACCCGGGGGTCCCGAGCTCGTCGTCGATGTCGCGGGCCAGGCCGGTGAGCACGTCGACATGGGACCGGTACTCCGGTAGGCCGTACCGGCTGGGGTAGGCCAACGCCAGGTGGACCACCCGCTCGCGCCACTGCGGTCTGGTCCGGAGCAGCTCCCGGTAGGCGAGCAACCCGCGGACCACGTTCTTGGACGGCTCGGTCCGGTCGACCCGGACCAGCAGCGCCCGGCCGCGGTGCAGCTCTCGCATGGCCGTCACCCGCTCCCGTACGGCGGGGGAGTCGACGTGCCTGCGCAGCGCGGCGGCATCGACGCCGAGGGGGTGCACTCCCAGCGTCGTACGGCGGCCGCGGTGCTCCACGAAGTCGGGGCCCGTGTCGGCGCCGAGCGCGGCTCGGCAGCAGGCGGCGAAGCAGTCGGCCCAGCGGGCGGAGTGGAAGGCAAGGTGGTCGGCCGCCAGCATGCCCTCGAGCAGGTCACGCCCGAGCTCGTCGGGCAGTGTCGCGAACCACTCGGGCGGGGCCCACGGCGTGTGCGAGACGTGCGCGATGGCGACGTCGGGCCGCCGCCGGCGCAACATCCAGGGGACCAGTGCCAGGTGGTAGTCGTGCACGATCACGCGCGCACCCGGGGCCGCGTCCTGTGCCAGCGCCCGCGCGAAGGCGTCGTTGCAGGTCGCGTAGTCGCGCCAGGCACGGCGGAAGGCCGCGTCGTACGGGGGCTGGGCGCCGTCGAGCATGTGGTGCACGAACCAGAGGGCCGAGTTGGAGACCACGTTGTACGCGCGGTCGAAGGCCGTGGGGTCCAGCGTGAGCATCCGGACCTGCGTGCCCGGGTCGTCGAACCGTCCCTCCGGTCGCGCCCCCGCGGCAACGCGGTCCCCGTCGCTGATCGCCGCGCAGACCCACTCGGCACCGGCGACACCAGCCATGGCCGGTACGAGCCCACCGGCGCCACGCGAGTCGCGCAGGGCGCCGTCACGACCGACCTCGTACGAGAGGGGGCCGCGGTTGCTGGCGACGAGCACCTCGGCACAGGGCAGGGAACCGGGCACGGCCGGAGCCTAGGCCCGACGACGCAGCGGCCGCTCGCGGTATCCACCATCGGACAGGCCGGCGCCCCGTTCGAAGACGTTGCGGGAGGCCGGGTCCCCGGTCCGCATCCACGACCAGGCTGCCGCGAGCACGTACGGGAGCAGCATGAGCGGTCCGAGGAGCAGGGCGTACTGGGAGGAGTGCCGGGCCTCGTGGACCAACAGGGTGGGACGGCGTTCGAGCACCTCCGGGCCGCCGCGCAGGACGACGACGTTGCCGATGGTGAAGGCCGGCGCGGGTGGCACGCGCAGCCGGTATCCGTAGGCGAGGACCAGGCCGCCGGGGCCGCTGGTCAGCCGGGCCCGGCCGAGCTTGGCCGTGAGCAGCCCGAGCAGCGTGGAGGTGTTGAGCGCGTTGGCCACCTGCCGGGCCCGGTAGGCGGGCCTCACGGGACCAGCCGTCCGCCGCCGCCGGTATAGGAGGCCAGGGAGGTCACCGGCGGCCGCTCGTGGGGGGTGAGGTCCGTGACGTTGACGCGGTAGCCCTGGCCGTCACGGCTGAACTGGACGAGCTGGTCGCAGAGGGCGCCGGTCAGGACGGCGCGACCCTCGGCCTGCAGCCGGGCCAGCACCACCCGGGTGATCTCCGTCGCCATCCGGCCGAGCGCCGCGTCGGAGGAGTTGCGGTGCTTGCGGCGGGTCAGGTCCACCTGTGCGAGGCCGTCCAGCCCCACCTCCCGGAGCGCGTCGACGAGCAGGCCGACCTCCACCCCGTACCCCGTGGGGAAGGGGAGCCGCTCCAGCAGCGCGCGGCGGGCGGCGTACTCCCCGGACAGCGGTTGCACGAAGCCGGCCAGCTCCGGCCAGAAGACGTTGAGCAACGGGCGTGCGACCAGCTCGGTCACCCGCCCGCCGCCGGCCGGCAGGACGGTCTCGCCGGACCGCAGGGGGCGGTCGTACGTGGCCTTGACCAGGTGGACGGTCGGGTCGGCCAGCAGCGGGCCGACCAGGCCACGGACGAAGCCGCTGGTGAAGTCGCTCAGGTCGCTGTCGACGAAGGCCACGACGTCCCCGGTGGTGGCGGCCAAGGAGCGCCACAGCGCCTCCCCCTTGCCGGGCAGCGGCGGTACGTCGTCGAGCACCTGCCCGCGGCGGACCACGGTGGCGCCGGCGTCCTCGGCCACCAGCCGGGTCGCGTCGGTGGAACCGGAGTCGACGACCACCAGCTCGTCGACGACGGGAGCCCGCTGCACCAGGTCGCGGTGGATCCGCCCGACGATCGTGCCGATGGTCCGGTCCTCGTTCAGGGCCGGGAGGACGACCGAGACCGTCGTCGTGCCCTTGTCGTCGAGCAGCCGCTCGACCGGCCACTCGGTGACGTGCGAGCCGCGTCGGTCGAACCAGGCGGCGACGTCTGGGCGCACGGACCGGACGCTACCTGCCCGGCCGTGCCGTGTGGTCGGGGTGGCCCCGGGTGCGCAGCCGCTCCTTCATCTCCGCCTCGTACAGGTGGCGGCGGCCTCGCACCAGGGCCTCCCGGGCGGTCCGCTCGTGGCGCCGGAAGGCCGACCAGTAGCCGTCGTCGAACTCCTCGACCACCTGGAAGGTCCAGCGGCCCTCCACGACGTTGCGTCCGACGAGGTCGCGCTCGATCTCGCCGGCCACCGCGTCGTGGCCTGCGGCCCGCAGACCCGCGACGGCCTCCCCGAGCGTGCGATCGGCCTTGCCCACCAGCTGGTGGAAGGCGTAGAGGTGGCCGCGCGCCTGCTCGACCACCTCGAGCGCCTCGGACAGCTTCCCCAGGGCGTCGACCGTGGCGTCGTCGGTGCCTGGCGGGCGGGTGTGCTCGGCGGCGGGCTGGTCACTCACGTGCAGCTCCGTTCCCCGTACGGGACGGGTCTTCTCGAGCGGGGATGCGGGCGGCTCGCTTGCACTCGCCAGGGTCGAGTGCTAAACCTTGGTCTAGCACTCTCACCACGAGAGTGACAACAGCCATCGGGCCGGTGCGACGAGGTCCCGGGGCGCCGGCGGACATGGGTCGGTGCTTCCGGACCGTCCGTCGCGGGCGTCGTCGCCGGCCGGAGTCACCCGTCCCTGGGAGGACCACACCCCATGCCGAAGATCATCGCCTTCAGCGAGGAGGCGCGGCGGGGCCTGGAGCGCGGCATGAACACGCTGGCCGACGCCGTCAAGGTCACGCTGGGCCCGAAGGGCCGCAACGTCGTCCTCGAGAAGAAGTGGGGGGCGCCGACGATCACCAACGACGGTGTCTCCATCGCGAAGGAGATCGAGCTCGAGGACCCGTGGGAGAAGATCGGGGCCGAGCTCGTCAAGGAGGTCGCGAAGAAGACCGACGACGTCGCCGGTGACGGCACCACCACCGCGACGGTGCTGGCGCAGGCGCTGGTCCGCGAAGGTCTGCGCAACGTCGCCGCGGGCGCCAACCCGATCGCCCTCAAGCGCGGCATCGAGACGGCCGTCGAGGCCGTCTCCGAGCAGCTGCTCTCGATGGCCGTCGACGTCGAGACCAAGGACCAGATCGCCGCGACCGCGTCGATCTCGGCCGCCGACACCCAGATCGGCGAGATGATCGCCGAGGCGATGGACAAGGTCGGCAAGGAAGGCGTCATCACCGTCGAGGAGAGCAACACCTTCGGCCTCGAGCTGGAGCTCACCGAGGGCATGCGCTTCGACAAGGGCTACATCTCGCCCTACTTCATCACCGACGCCGAGCGGATGGAAGCGGTCCTGGAGGACCCGTACCTCCTCATCGTCAACAGCAAGATCTCGGCGGTGAAGGACCTGTTGCCGATCCTCGAGAAGGTCATGCAGTCGGGCAAGCCGCTGGTGATCATCTCCGAGGACGTCGAGGGCGAGGCGCTGGCCACGCTGGTCGTCAACAAGATCCGCGGCACGTTCCGGTCGGTCGCCGTCAAGGCCCCCGGCTTCGGCGACCGCCGCAAGGAGATGCTCGAGGACATCGCCGTCTTCACCGGCGCCAAGCCGATCTTCGAGGACGTCGGCGTCCCCCTCGAGGACGTCACGGTCAAGGACCTCGGGACCTGCAAGCGCG
>DASTQL010000075.1:0-5831 GCA_035761805.1 Jiangellales bacterium
CGGCACCGATGCCCAGCCGCTCCCAGACCCGGTCCAGCGTCCACGCCCCACCCAGGTGGCGGGAGTCCAGCACCTCCACCTCCGCGCCGGCCGCCGCGGTGGCCGCCGGTTCCGGGGTGAGGAACCGGGAGATCGAAGAGACCAGCCGGGCCAGCGCCTGGCGGTCAACGTGCTCGGCGCGGCCGAAGTTGTGGATCACCTTGGCCACCGAGTTGCCGGTCTCGGGGTGGCGTTCGTTGTGCGCCAGCTGCAGGTAACGGACCACCGAGCCGTCCCGGTTGGTGCGCGCCGTCTCCCGCAGGTACATGCCCACCACCCAACCCGGAACAGGCACATGTGTCGAGCGACACGCCCAAAGTCGTGTGCCTACACGGATCCGGGCAGGCGGCACCCCTGCAGGCCGCTGACCTGCGCGTATGCCCTCAGCGAGGGCCGCATGTGCCCATCATCTGCGGAAGTCGGGGCTGGACCCCGCCTGCCCGGGGTCAGTGGAGTAGTGGCACGTCAGCAGGTCGCCGGCGCGGTGGAGCCCGGCATCGACGGTGACCCACGCCGTACGGGCGGCACCCGGGTCCGTGTTGACCGCACAGACGGTCTCGGTGTCCAGGAAGATCCGCGACCAGGGGACAACGGAGAGCATGCGTCCGGCGAACCGGCGGAGAAGACCGAAGTGGACGCCGTCACCGGAGATGGGCCGCAGGTGCTGCCGGCCGCGCCGCAGGCCGATGAACTCGGGTCGGCGGCGCAGCGCGAGGATCGTGGCGAGCTCGCGGTAGAGCGGGTGGTCCTCGGCGAACACGTGCCGGCCGTGGCTGGCGAAGGCGCCGAACTCGCCGCCGAACATGGCCTCGCGGATGTACCGGTCGTTGTCACCTGCTCCGTCCAGGGCCTGCTGGCTGCCGTAGTAGATGCACGGGATGCCGAGGGTGGTCACGTTGAGCGCGAGGACGGCCAGCGCCAGTCCTGGACCCTCGGGGTCGGCGCAGGACCGGGCCTTGTGGGAACCTTGCGCACCTGGTCGTGGTCGTCGTAGACGGTGACGACCTTGTCGCGGAACCAGACGTGGGAGTCCTTGTGGACCTGCAGTGAGTTGCGGAACAGGTCGAAGTACTCATAAGGGTCCCGCCGTCCCTTGACGACGTACTCCAGCTTGTCGGGGATGTCGTCGATCCCGAGGGCGGCGTCGAGGCCGGTCTCCTCCAGGGTCCAGTAACGCGCCGGCGGCCACCGGTGATCTCGCCGATGAGGTAGAAGTTCTCCTTGCCCAGGCTCATGGCGTACTCGAGCAGCACGGCGGCGACGTAGCGGGCGGCGCCCAGGTCCATGTGCTTGACGGTGTCGACCCGGAAGCCGTCGACGTCCGCCTTCCCGTGATCCCGCAGCCCGGCCCGCAGCCGTTGCGGACTCCCCGTCCGGCTCCCACGCTCCGCCCACACGGGACTCGGCGCAATCCCTCAGCCGGATCGCTTGAGCTTGCCGTGTCGCTTCGCGTAGCGCTCACCGGCGCCGAAGAGGGCCAGCCCGGCGGGCACCGCCACGGCCCCGATGACGACCAGGGCCAACAGGTCTCCGCCGAGGTCGGCGATCCCGGCTCCGTCCAGGATGGCGGCCCGGGTGCCGTCGAGGGCATAGGTGGCCGGGCTGATCGTCGCCAGCGCCTGCATCCACACCGGCAGCACCTCGACCGGGTAGTAGACGCCCGATACCACGAGCAGGATCCCCTGCGCGACGAAGCCCAGCTGGGCGCCCTTCTCGGGCGAGATCAACGGCAGGACCGCCGTCATCATGCCGATGCCGGTGAACGAGATGCTGGCCACCAGCACGACGACCAGGGCGGCCACCGGGTCGACGCCCGGCAGCTCGAGGTCGAAGAACGTGGCCACCACCATGAAGAGCAGGACGGCCCGCACCAGGCCGTACAGGACTGCGAAGACCCCCATTCCGGCCAGGTGGGCACTACGTCGCAACGGCGCCATGAAGGTGTACTCGATCGTGCCCTCCCAGCGCTCCCAGGCGACGGTCTCCGTCAGGAACTCGAAGATGATCCCGAGGTAGGCCCACAAGACCGCCCCGACCAGCAGGTACGTGGTGGCCCGGTCAACGTCGATCGACCCACCCGTCGCCTCGACGCCCTCGGCGATGAAGACCACGGTGAGCGTGTTCGCGACCGTCCACACGAAGAAGGCGACGTCCCACAGGAAGTACCGCCGGGTGAGGTAGACGTTGCGCTCGACGATCCCACGGGCGCCGACCAGCTGGGTCCGGACCGCTTCGAGCGTGCTCATCCGGACACCTCCCGCTCGTCGTCGACGGCCTCCGGGTCGAGGTCGCGACCCGTGGCGGCGAAGAAGGCGTCCTCCAGGGTGACCGACCGGTACCGGTCGACGAGGTCGCCCGCGGGTTCGAGGGCGAGCAGCCGACCGCGGTCCAGGATGCCGACACGGTCGGCCAGCGCCTCGGCCTCGGCGAGGTCGTGCGTGCACAGGATGATCGTCGAATCATGCGTCGTCCGGACCTCGCGGATGAAGGCCTGGACGTCCCGCTTCGAGCGCGGGTCGAGCCCGGTCGTCGGCTCGTCCAGCAGCAGGACGACCGGCGAGGTGAGCAGCGCGCGAGCGAGGGCGACCTTCTGCTGCATGCCCCGGGAGAGGTTCTCCATCGGCTCGCCGCGACGGGACAGCGGGAACCCGACCCGGTCGAGGATCTCCGGGATCGCCTGCCGGGTCTGGCGTCCGGAGATGCCGTAGAACCGTGCCGCGTAGGAGAGGTTCTCGGTCGCGGACATCTTCTTGAAGAAGCTGGCCTCGACCGACACCCGGTTCACGACGCGCTGGACAGCGAGCGGCTCACGCACGACGTCGTGGCCGAGGACGCGAGCCTCGCCCCCGTCCGGGAGGAGCAGCGTCGACAGGATGCGCACCAGCGTCGACTTGCCGGACCCGTTCTGGCCGAGCACGGCGATCGTCTCACCCCGGCGCACCGCGAAGGTCACCAGGTCGAGCGCGGCCACGCGCCGGCCGGTCGCACCGCCCGCTCCGCGCCGTGCACCGCGCGCCACCTTGCGTACGAAGGTCTTGGTGAGCTCTGCGACATGCACCGCTGGCTCGGTGGCAGGCGCCTACCCGCCTCCACGAGCGCGTGGTGGGACAGGGACATCGTGAGCTCCGGTTGCAGGCGGAACGTGGACCGGCGGCGCAGGCGGATGCGACCCGGGGTCTCGGGAGATCGCCACGACCTCAGCGTGTCAGCGGGTCTCGCGGTTCCTCAAACGGATTTCGGAGCACCGGTCAGCATGGTCGACACCATGACGTCGAGGGACTCGACGCGGGACCTCCGGCACTCGACCGGTGAGCCCGACGTCGGCAGCCTGGGCCCATGGAGTACCAGGTCGAACGGGTCCAGCTGATCCAGCAGCCCGCCGCGGTCGTGCGCGACCGGGTGCCGCACGACGGCATCCCGGACTTCCTCGGCGGCGCGTTCGGGGAGGTGATGGGCGTCCTCGGCGCCCAGGGAGTCGAGCCGGCAGGGCCGCCGTTCGGCTGCTACCGTCCGACGCCCGACGGCTTCGACGTCGAGGCGGGGTTCCCCACGAGCACACCGGTGGAGCCGGCGGGTCGCGTCGTCCCGTCCACGCTGCCGGGCGGCTCCGCCATCCAGGTGCTGCACCAGGGCCCCTACGCCGGCGTGGCGGCGGCGTACCAGGCGGGGGAGGCATGGCTGGCCGAGCACGCGGGGGAGGCCTCGGCACCGCCCTGGGAGTCGTATCTGGACGGGCCGGACGTGGCGGAGCCGCGGACCCTCGTCTCGATGCCGTGTCGGCTGCGCTGACCATCCGTCCGAGGTAGGGCTCCCGCGGGGTTCGGAGCATGTGTCGCCGCCCGGAAGCCCCTCACAGCACGCCTGATCACCGCTCACCGCTGCTGCCCGTACGCCGTGAGGCCGGCCTGGCCCGAAGGTGCGCGCGCTCCCCCTGCTTGCCGAAGAGGCTGAGGAACTCGACCGGCTGGTCGTCGGCAGGGCCGAACCAGTGTGGCACGCGGGTGTCGAACTCGGCCGCCTCGCCGGCGGCCAGCACCAGGTCGTGCTCGCCGAGGACCAGCCGCAGCCGCCCGTCGAGGACGTACAGCCACTCGTAGCCCTCGTGGGACTGTGGGTCGGGCTCGCGACGTCGCCGAGTGCCGGGGATCACCAGCTTGTACGCCTGGATGCCGGTCGCCCGTCGGGACAGTGGCACCGTTGTGATGCCGTGATGGGAGTCCGGACGCAGGTGGATGCGCGGGTCGCCGGTGGGCGGGGCGTCCACGAGCTCGTCCAGCGTGACGCCGTAGGCCCTGGCGAGCGGCAGCAGCAGCTCGAGGGTCGGCCGCCGCGTACCCGACTCGAGTCTCGACAAGGTGCTGGTGGAGATCCCGGTCTCTGCGGAGACGTCGGCGAGCGTCCTCTGGCGCTGGCTCCGCAGCAGCCGGAGCCGGGTGCCGAGGCCTGCGAGGCTGCGGCCGACCTCGTCGTCCATACCCACGATCTTGCCAGGGCAGCAACGAGGTTTGCGCCCGGGTCACACTCGCCCGCATCCTGGCCGCGGAGGTGGTCGCGATGACGGAGCGGTTGATGGACGACTACGACGTGGTGGTGGTCGGTGGGGGCGCCGCAGGGCTCAGCGGAGCGCTGATGCTGGCCCGGGCGCGGCGGTCCGTGCTGGTGATCGACGGGGGCGCACCGCGCAATGCCCCGGCGGATGGGGTGCATGGGCTGCTCGCCCGGGACGGGACGCCGCCGGTCGCGCTGCTCGAGACCGGTCGCGAAGAGGTGCGCCGCTACGGCGGCCAGGTCGTCACCGGCGAGGTCGCCACGGTCACCGGGGAGTCCGGCGGCTTCACCGTCGGGCTGGCGGACGACAGGTCGGTAGGCGCGCGCCGCCTGCTCGTGACGACCGGACTCGTGGACGAGCTGCCCGACCTGCCGGGACTCCGTGACCGGTGGGGCCGGGACGTGCTGCACTGCCCGTACTGCCACGGGTGGGAGGTCCGCGACCGGGCCATCGGCGTGCTCGCCACCGGGCCGATGTCGGTCCACCAGGCGCTGCTGTTCCGTCAGTGGAGTGCCGACGTCACGTACTTCGTTCACACCCTGCCACCACCGGCCGCCGAGGAGGCCGAGCAGCTGGCCGCCCGAGGAGTCGGCGTCGTCCACGGCGAGGTGGCCTCCGTCGTCGTCGCCGAGGACCGGCTCGCCGGGCTGCGGCTGCGCGACGGCACCGTCGTGCCTCGTGAGGCCGTGGCTGTCGCTCCACGCATGACGGCGCGGGCGGGATTCCTGGCTCGGCTGGGACTGCAGGCGGTGGACCACCCCGGTGGCGTCGGCACCTACCTCCCGGCCGACCCCACCGGCCGTACCGACGTCGCCGGGGTCTGGGTCGCGGGCAACGTCACTGACCTGTCCGCGCAGGTCGGGGCCGCAGCGGCCGCGGGGGCCACCGCGGCGGCCCAGATCAACGCCGACCTCGTGGCGGAGGAGACCCAGCAGGCCGTCGCCGCCCGCCGGGCGTCGTCCGCCGCAGCCTCCTGACCCGTCCCGAGCCGGGCTTCACGCTGAGCCGCGAGCGGGTCGAGCTCCCGCCCCGCTCACTCCAACCCCCGGAACACCATCGAGTCCGACGGGTTGTGATGACGCGAGAGGCCACCGGTTGGCTTGTCGGGGTGTGCGGTGGCCGGGTGGGCCCAAGGGGCGCCGCTGTCAGCGCTGCGGAGCACCTGCATCCGTGGTGGCGAGGTAGCTGGTCAGCAGATCGGTGAGCTCGGCGGGGTGGCTCAGGGCGACGCAGTGTCCGGCCT
>DASTQL010000076.1:0-5004 GCA_035761805.1 Jiangellales bacterium
GGCGTGGTCTCCGCCGCCTCGGGCGTCGCCGTGTTGGGCTTCACCGTGACGATGGGCATCCCCGTCGTGACCTTGGCAGTGACCGTGAAGTTGCCGGCGAACACGGACTGCGTGGTCGTGCCGTCCGCGGCGACGTCGACGGCGTCGGTGATGATCCCGGAGCCCAGCTTGACCGCGACCCTGGCGGCCACCTCCTTGCCCTCGGGAGTGGACGTGACGAGCACGGCGGCCGGCTCGCCTGCTCGAGCTGCTGCCGCCAGCGCCTCGGCCTTCGGGGCCACGAGGTACTCGTCGAAGGCGGGGTCCTCGGCGACGTACACCTTGGTCGCGCCGTACCGGCCCAGGGCGTCGAGTGCCTTGTCGGCGCCGGAGCCGCCGCAGAACACGGCCACCGGGTCGCCCAGGCGGCGGGCGATGGTCAGCAGCTCCAGGGTCGGCTTTCGTACGGCTCCGTCGACGTGGTCGACGAGCACGAGGACCTCTCCCATGACTCCCTCAACTCCTCGACTGGTCAGGCGAACTTGCGGGCGGCCAGGAACTCGGCGAGCTTCGTGCCCCCCTCGCCCTCGTCGGCGACCACCTCGCCGGTCGCGCGCGGCGGGCGAGCCGTGATCGACTCCACCGCCGTCCACGCGGCGGACAGGCCGACCTGCGCCGGGTCCACCCCCAGGTCCGCCAGGGTCCACGTCTGCACGGGCTTCTTCTTGGCCGCCATGATGCCCTTGAACGAGGGGTAACGAGGTTCGTTGATCTGGTCGGTCACGGCCACGACGGCGGGGAGGCTCCCCTCGACGGTCTCGGTGGCCGTGTCCCCGTCCCTCCGGATGCGCACCGTCGAGCCGTCCACGCTGACCTCGGCCGCGAAGCCGAGGTGGGGGACGCCCAGGCGCTCCGCCAGCATGGCCGGCACCACGCTCATGCCGCCGTCGGTGGAAGCCATGCCCGTGAGCACCAGATCGTATGCGCCGATCTTGTCCAGGGCCTTCGCCAGCACCAACGAGGTCGCCAGGGCATCGGAGCCGTGCAGCGCGTCGTCGACGACGTGGACGCCAGCGGCGGCGCCCATCTGCAGCGCCTTGCGGACCGCGTCCATGGCCTGCTCCGGCCCCATCGTCAACACGGTCACCTCACCCCCGTGCGCGTCCACGAGCTTGAGGGCCTCCTCCACGGCGTACTCGTCCAGCTCGGACAGCAGCCCGTCGACGCCGGCGCGGTCGGTCGTGTGGTCGGCATCGCTGAAGGTGCGGTCTGCCGTGGCATCGGGCACGTGTTTGACCAGAACGACGATGTCCATCGGGTCGGCCGACCTCCCTGTCGGGGACTTCGCGAGGCCGCCAGGATGCCCCAGCCGGCCCAGGCCGCCGACTCCGGGTCCCGGGCGCGGCGACCGCCAGCGATTGTTACTCGTGAGTAGCCAAGCGGCAAGCCGGGCCCTCGGTGGTCCGCCTCACAGACCGGCTCTCCCCGCTCGTCCACCTACAGTGACGGCTCGTGACGTCGTCGCCCTCCCCTCCCCCGGTGGGCACCTTCTGCCTGGTCCTGCACACACACCTGCCGTGGCTGGCCCGACACGGGACGTGGCCGGTGGGTGAGGAGTGGCTGCACCAGGCCTGGTCGCACTCGTACATGCCAGTCGTCGACATCGTCGAGCGGCTCGCGGCCGAGGGCCGGCGAGACCTGCTCACCCTGGGTGTCACGCCGGTCCTGGCCGCGCAGCTGGACGACCCCTACTGCCTCGATCGGCAGCATGCCTGGCTCGGTGGCTGGCGGCTGCGCGCAGAGGAGCTCGCGGGTCGGCCGGAAGCCCACCTGCGCGATCTCGCCGCGTCCGAGTTCCGGGCGGCCACCCGGGCGCTGGACCAGTTCGGGTCTCGGTGGGCGAGGGGGGCCTCGCCCGTGGTGCGAGCGCTCGCGGACCACGGAGCCGTCGAGCTCCTGGGCGGTCCCGCGACGCACACGATCACCCCGCTGCTGCACCACCGGGTCGCCGACTTCGCCCTGCGGAGCGGACTGGACGACCACGCCGTCCGCTTCGGCCGGCCGCCCGTCGGGATCTGGGCACCCGAGTGCGCCTACGCGCCCGGGCTCGAGGGGCTGTACGCGAGCGCCGGGGTCGGGCACGTCGTCGTCGACGGTCCCACCCTGCTCCACGTGGGGCGCTCCACCGCCGACGCCTGGACCCTGGGCGACTCCGACGTGGTAGCGGTCGGGCGCGACCTGGACGTCGCGTATCAGGTCTGGTCGCCTCGTCGCGGGTATCCGGGCGGTCCGTGGTACAGGGACTTCCACACCTTCGACCACCCGTCGGGCTTCAAGCCCGCTCGGGTCACCTCCACGTCGACGTCACCGGAGCACAAGGCGCCGTACGAGCCGTCCCGCGCACTCGCGGCCGTGGCTGCGGACGCAGAGGACTTCGTCGAGCACGTACGCCGCCGACTGCTCCGGCACGAGGCCGAGCGCGGGCGTCCCGGGCTGGTCGTGGTCGCGTACGACACCGAGCTCTTCGGCCACTGGTGGCGCGAAGGACCGGAGTTCCTCGAGCGGATCCTGCGGCTGCTGCCGACTGCCGGTGTCCGCGTCACCACGCTGGCCGGAGCGATCGCAGCCGGGCACGTCGGCGGGAGGGCCGATCCGGCGATCGGGTCCTGGGGCGCGGGCAAGGACCTCGCGGTCTGGGAGGGCGCGGCCGTCTCGGACCTGGTGGCCGCTGGCCGCGACGTCCAGCGCCGCCTGCTCGCCCTGGTCGACGACGCCGGTGAGATGCGCGCCCGGCGTCCCGACCTCGACGCCGCGGCCACCCAGGCGCTGCTGGCCATGTCCAGTGACTGGGCCTTCATGGTCAGCCACGACTCCACACCCGACTACGCGCGGCGGCGTGCCTTCGGCCACTTCCAGGCCTTCGCCGAGATCGAGGCCGCCGTCCGCTCCCGGCCCGGGTCGGGGGTCGGCGGCACCGGTCCGGTGGCCGTTGGCCGCGTGGCAGGCGGTGGAGCCGGTGACGTGGACCCGGCCTCGGGCGATCGCCGCGCAGATCTGGACCGTCCGTTCCCTCACCTGGACGCCAGGCTGCTGAGCCACCGTTCTTCGAGGTGACAGCCCGGATGCCGGTTGGGCGGGAGGCGGCAGCCCTGGACATGGCTCAGCAGGCGCCCGCGGGCATGTGGCTCGGCAGGTACCCGCGAGCCCGGAAGGGCTCGACGGGCGACCGCGCGGCCGGGTTGTGCACAGGCCGGTGGGCGAGGCCGGCGGAGTGTCCGGCCCGAGCCGTACAGTCGTACACATGTTCGAGGACGAGGTCACCCGGGTCGGCGAGACGCTCGCCGCCCTGACCGCTGCGTTGCACCCGGACACACTGCCCGAGGACGCGCAACCGCGGTCTACACCGGGCTGGACCGCATCGAACGCCTCGCCTGGGCCGGCAAGACCCTGCTCGCCCCAACTGTCGCCGCCGGCCACGCCGGGCAGGGCGGCGGCGGCCGGCGCACCGGCACCGACGCCGTGGCCCGCCATGCCGGCACCGGATCCGGCGCCGCTCGCGACCAACTGGCCACCGGCCAAGCCCTGGTCGGCCTGGCCGCACTGGCCGCCGCACTGCGCGGCGGACACCTGTCGGCAACCCAGGCCACCCTGATCGCCGCCGCCGCCACCACCGACCCGACCGCCGAACACGGACTGCTCGCCCTCGCCCCCAGCTCTCGGTCGCCGAACTCCGCGCCGAGTGTGCCCGGGTGCGCGCGGCCGCCGACCCTGACCCCGACGCCACCCACCGCCGGCTGCGCGCGGCCCGCCGACTCCGCCGTTACACCGACGGCGAGGGCGGGTGGAACCTCACCGCCCGTGGCACTCCCGCCGACGGCGCCGCCTTCAACGCCGTGCTCGACCCACTCATCGACGCGATATTCCGCGCCGCCCGCGCCACCGGCGAACACGCACCCTTCGAGGCACACGCCTTCGACGCCCTCATGGCCCTGGCCGACCTCGCCGCCGACCACCCCGGCGACCCAGACCTCCCCGACCACCGGGGCGACCCGGACGAGCCAAGCGACCCAGGTCACGCAGGCGACGCGGACGACCACGGTGCTCCCGGTGTGCCGGACAGCACGGACGGCCCGGGTGGACCGGGCCCCACCTGCGGACCCGGCGGACCGGTCACCGCCACACCAGCCACGGCGGCGGCGGCAGCCGGCCCGGTGCCCGAGCCGCATCCGGTGCAGGGCCCGGCCGCGGAGCCTCCGGCCGCGGAGCCTCCGGCCGCCGACCCACCAGCACCGCCCCGCGATCCCACCCACTCCGACGAGTCAGACGACGACGACCCAATCCCGGCCGGGGGCCGGTCCGAGCCCCAAACGCTCCTCCGCCCGCCCGCCGAGCCACCACCCGACGGACCGGGCGAGCCGGCCGCCCCGGCCCCACCCGCGCCGACCCCTGCCGCCGACTCGACGGCCACCGTATCCTCGCCGGTGGGTGCGGCAGACCCCACGGCGGCGCCCCCAACGCGCCCGGCGAACCTCCTACCTCGCCGACGGCGGCGGTCCGATCCGCGTTACCTGGCGCTGCTCCGGGTCGACCTCACCGCCCTGCACCGCGGCCAGGTCACCGGCGACGAACTCTGCGAGATCGCCGGCGTCGGACCCATCCCCATCACCAACGCCCGCGACCTCCTCGGCGACGCTGTCCTCAAACTCGTCATCACCCGCGGCGTCGACGTCCTCCACGTCACTCACCTCGGCCGCGGCCCAACCGCAGCCCAACGCATCGCCCTCGCCTGGACCAGCCCGCACTGCTCCGTCCTCGGCTGCCCGCGCACCCGCGTCCAGATCGATCACCGCCTCGACTGGGCCCACACCCGCCACACCCGCCTCGACGAGCTCGACCCGCTCTGCCCTACCACCACGACCTGAAGACCCGCCACGGCTGGGCCCTGGACCCCGGCACCGGACCACGCGCCTTCGTCCCACCCCACGACCCCCGCCACCCCCGCCACGCCACGACGCGCACACCCCA
>DASTQL010000077.1:0-25722 GCA_035761805.1 Jiangellales bacterium
GCAAGCGGCTCAACAGCCCCAACGACCTCGTCTACCGGTCGGACGGCACGCTCTACTTCACCGACCCGCCGTTCGGGCTGCCCGGTGGCGCCGACGACCCCAAGCGCGAACTCCCGTACGGCGGGGTCTTCATGGTTCGCGACGGGCAGGTGTCGCTGATCAGCGACGAGCTGCCCGGTCCCGACGGGATCGCGCTGTCGCCCGACGAGCGTCACCTCTACGTCGGCAACTGGGACCCCGTGCGCAAGGTCGTCGTCCGCGACGACCTGGCCGTGGACGGCAGCGCCCGCGCCGGCGGTGGCACCGTCATCGCCGACCTGACCGACGCCGAGGGCGAGGACGCGATCGACGGCCTCGTGGTCGACGAGCGCGGCAACCTCTGGGTGTGCGGTCCCGGGGGAGTGTGGGTGCTCTCGCCGGAGGGTCACCGGCTGGGGCTGCTCCGGTTCCCGGAGGACCCGCACGACCTCGCCTGGGGTGACGACGACCGTCGCTCCCTGTACGTCACGGCGCTCAGCAGCGTGTACAGACTTCGCACGAGCGTCGCCGGTCCGCGCCCGACTCCGGAGGGACGATTGCGATGAGCAGCGGCCTGGCCATGGGAGCCGTGCTCCCCGACTTCGAGCTGCCTGACGCGACCGGCGTGCCGCACCGGCTGTCCGCGCTGCAGGGCGGCGACGCCATGGTCCTGCACCTGGGCCGCCGCACGAAGGCCGACCTCGACCCGACGACCGCCGAGGCGCGGGCGGCCTGGGGGGCGGCCACGGGGGTGCTCCAGACCCGATGACCATGCCCGCCGTAGCCGTCGCCTGGGGGGCTCTGGTGGCGGCCAGCCTCCTCGCGGGGGCGGTCGCGGCCGCCTGGCTCGGCCTCCCGCGGAGGGTGTCGGCGATGGTCACGACCCTCGGGGGCGGGATCCTGCTCGCAGCCGTCGCCCTCGAGCTGCTGCCCGAGGCCGACAAGCTGGCCGGCCCCAGCTGGACGGTGGTGGGACTGCTCGCCGGAGCGTTCCTCTACGTCGGTGCGGATGCGTGGCTGGCGCGCAACGAGGAGATGGCCGCGGTCCGCCGGATGCGGCACGCCGCCGCCTGCGGGGTGCGCTCCCGTACCGGTGGTGACCCCGCCGAGGCCGCCCGCGGCCGCGCCATCGCGGCAGGGATCGTCGTCGACGGCGTCCCCGAGTCGCTCGCGCTGGGCCTGATGGCCGCCCAGGCGGTCGCCGGGCCTGCGCTACTCCTCGCGGTACTCGTGGGCAACCTGACCGAGTCGTACGGGGCGGCGCGCCCGATCGTGACGGGAGGCGCCTCGCGCGCCTCGGCGGTCGCGTTGCTCGGCGGGATCGGGCTGGGGCTGGGCGCCGTGGTCGTGCTCGGTGGGACGGTCGCCGCCGGGCTGCCTGCGACGGCGGTCGGCGTCGCCCAGGCGCTCGCCGCCGGCGCAGTCGTCGCAGTGCTGTCGATCTCGGTGCTGCCGTACGCCTTCCGGGAGGCGAGCCGTCCGGTCGCCGTCGTCGCCACGGCCGGGCTGGCGTTGGGGTACCTGCTGGGGGCGTGAGCCACCGAGCACCGTCAGCCGACCACACCGATGATCAGCTGGACGAGCAGCACCTTGGTCACGGCATCCAGCGCGAGCAGGGTGGCGTAGCCCTCGTCGACCCGCTCGTCGGCCACCTTGGAGTTGGCGAAGGCGAGGATGCTCGGGTTACCGACGAAGCCGGACACCAACCCCGCCGATCGTGGCGAGCTCAGGCCCAGTCGCGCTGTGAAGAGCGCCATCACGATCGTGCCCACAACGACCGCGCCCAGCCCCAGGAGCACGAGCTGCAGGCCGATCGGCTCGGTGATCGAGGCGGCCAGCGCCGGGCCGGACGACAGCCCGACGGTGGCAAGGAAGAGGAGGAGTCCCGTCTGGCGCAGCGTCAGGGCGGCGCCGGTGGGCAGGCTCCACACGATCGGGCCGGTGCGTTCCAGGTGCCCGAGGACGATGCCGACGACGAGCGGCCCGGCGGCGACACCGAGCGAGAGCGACATCGTCCCGATCGGTACGGACACCAGGCCGGCGAGAAAGCCGAGGGAGAGCCCGAGCGCCAGGCTGATCGCGTCGACCTCGCTCACCCGACGCTCGGTGTCCCCGAGGTAGCCACTGACCTCCCGGATCCGTCCCCTCGGCACGACGACGCGCAGCCGGTCGCCCAGCTGGACGTGCAGATCGTCCCGGGCGAGCAGGTCGAGGTCGCCGCGCCGAACCCGCGTCACCACGCCGCCGAAGCGCTCCCCGATGCCCAGCTCCGCGATGCTGCGGCCGGAGAGGTCGGGGTTGGACAGCAGCACGCGCCGGTAGTCGACGTCCCGCCGGTCGTGGGCGAGGTGGTCCTGGGCGCGGGTCCCGAGATACCGGACCGCCGGTGTCACGGCGGCCACCGGGCCGATCACGACCACCCGGTCCCCGGGCTCGAGGACGTCACGTTGGGTCACGATGCCGACCTGGTCACCGTGCTGCCAGAACGAGAACCGCACTTCACCGTCGGCCGCACCCGGCACCTGGGACAGCGGCGTCTGCCGGTCGACGACGACCGTCAGGTCGGTCAGCCCGGTGGCAGCAGCGGACGGGGTGTCCCTGGCTCCTGCACGGCGAAGGCTGATCACCACCTGGACGACGACGATCCCGACGACCACGGCGACGGGGTACGAGAGGGCGTACCCGACCGCTGGGCCCTCGCTGCCGCCCGCGGCATCGGTCGCCGCCTCCAGCGCCGGCGTGCTCGTGCCGGCACCGGCGAACACGCCGGCGAGGTAGTCCGCGCCCACGCCGATGGCCCGCCCGGTCACCACGACGGCGGCGGCAACGACCAGGAGGACACCCACCGACCCGGCCATCACCGGCGCCTGCCGCCGGAGGGTGCGGAAGAAGGTCGGCCCGGCGGCCAGGCCGATGGTGTAGACGAAGAGGGACAGCCCGATCGTGCGGACCAGTCCCAACCCCTCGCCCAACCGTTCGTCCAGGGCGCCGAGGGCCAGGCCGACGAAGAGGGCCCCGGCTGCCCCGAACCGCACCGGGCCGAAGGGGATCATGCCGACCGCTGACCCTGCCGCGATGACGACGAAGATCGTGAGAACCGGGTTGTCGGCCAGGACGTCCAGCATCACGACCTCCGCCGCACCGGGTGGCAGTGGTCGATGTCTAGCACAGCCGTCCTGGCTCCTGACCACCGTTGCGTCGGGGCCCGTCGCGTAGGGTGCCGGGCATGGCCGAGATCGTGCTTCGCGTCCGGCTCGTCTCGGGTGATCAGCTGGACGTCACCTACGAGGAGCCCGCGACGGGCGAGGTCGCTACCGAGCACGCGATCAGGATCCTGGCCGACGACTCCGGCGTTCTCCGTACGAGTCATGGTGGTCGGCTGGTCGTGCTGTACGGACGGGGTGTCGCGGCTCTCGAGGTGGGTCCACGCGGCGCGGTCCTCTGACGTGGGCGTCCGGCTCCCGACCCGGGGCGGCCGGCTGCGTGCGCAGCAGCGAGAGCGCCGCCGCGGGGAAGAACAGCACCGACAGCAGCCCCGCACTCACCAGCGCCGCGCCGGTGACGGGGGACAGGGCGCCGACCTCGGCGCCGATCTGGCTCGCGGCCACGATGAACGGCAGCGACGTGGCCTGGAGCAGCCCCGCAGCCAGCGCAGGACGGCGTCCCAGCGTGCGCACGTACAGCACCGCCGGCAGGCCACGCACGAGCAGCAGCGCCACCAGTAGTACCGGCACGCGCAGCAGCGCGGAGGGGGTCTCGAGGAGCCCCGCGAGGTCGAGCCGCACCCCGCTGCTCACGAAGAACACGGGAACGAGGAAGCCGTAGCCGATCGCTTCGAGCTTCGTCCGGAAGTGCGGGTGGCTGCGCGAGTCCCGGTCGACCGCGCTGACCACGACGCCGGCCAGGAAGGCCCCGAGGATGCTCTCCAGGCCCACGTGCTCGGCGAGCGCGGTGAAGGCCACGAGGAGGACGACCGCCAAGCGGACCCGGATCTCGGCGGTGGTGTCCTGCAGCCGCAGCAGCACGTCACCCAGGCGCATCGAGCGGCCCGCGCGCGAGACCAGCAACGCGGTCGCCCCGACCAGCACCGCGAAGCTCGCGGCCAGCACGAGCCGGCTCCCGGTCCCTCCCTCCGAGGCCGAGAACAGCAGCGACAGCAACACGATGGCCGCGAAGTCGGCCACTGTGGCGGCGACGATGACGGTCTGACCCACCTCGCCGTCGGCGCGGCCGGCGTCCTTGAGCACGGGGACGACCAGCCCGAGCGACGTCGCCGACAGGGCGATGACGAGGAGGAGCGGGTCCTGCGCCCACGCCGCGGCCCCGATCCCGAGCCCGATCGGGAGACCGATCACCAACGACAGCACGTAGCCCAGGACGGCGACGCGCAGCAGGTCGCCGTGTAGCCGGTGGACATCGATCTCCAGACCGGACAGGAAGAGCAGGAAGGCCAGCCCGATCAGGGCGAGGATCTGCACCGGCAGGTCGACCTCGACCCACCCCAGGACGGACGGTCCGAGGACGACGCCCGCGAGGATCTCCAGCACGACGGCCGGCAGCCGGAGCCGCGGCGCGAAGCCGAGCGCCAGGGGTGCGGCCGCCGCCACGAGGCAGATGACGAGCAGGTTGTCGAAGGACACGTCAGGCATCACGGCGGTACCTCAGAGCCCGTAGGCCTCGAGCAGCCGAAGCCAGACCTCGCTGATGGTCGGGAAGGACGGCACGGCATGCCACAGGTCCGTCAGCGGGACCGCCGCCGCGATCGCGACGGTCGCCGAGTGCAGCAGCTCCTGCACCCCGGGGCCGGTGAACGTGGCCCCGACGAGCACGCCGCGATCGGCGTCGACGACGAGCAGGCTCGTGCCGGAGATGCCGTTCCCCTGGGTGTACGCGCCAGCCACGTCACCGGTCCCGTACGAGACGGTGCGCACCCCGATCCCACGCGCGCGGGCGTCCGCCTCGGTGAGGCCCACGGCGCAGACCTGCGGGTCGGTGAAGGTCACCCGCGGGACGACGTCCCGGCTGGCCCGGTCCCGGGTCTCCCGGCCGAGGATGACGTCGCCCGCGACGCGTCCCTGGTACTTGCCCATGTGCGTCAGGGCGGCCAGCCCGGTGCAGTCGCCGACGGCGTGGAGCCAGCCGCCCTCGATGCCGACGGCACGCAGCGCGTCGTCCACCTCGACGGGGCGGCCCGGGGTGAGACCGACGGTCTCGAGGCCGAGCTCGTCGGTGGCCGGCCGCCGCCCGGCGGCGACGAGCAGCGCGTCACCGGTCCGGCTCGTGCCGTCTGCGAGCTCCAACGTGACCGGGCCGTCCGCCGAGGGCCGGAGCACGCGTGCCACGGAGGCGCCGACGACGACGTCCACACCCTCCGACTCCAGTGCGGCACGGACCTCCTCTCCCGCGAAGGACTCCTCGCGGGCGAGCAGGCGTGGGGCCACCTCGACGACCGAGACCTCCTCGGCCCCGAGCCGACGGAAGGCCTGCGCCATCTCGACGCCCACGGCACCGCCTCCGAGTACGAGGAACCGTCGGGGTACCTCCTTGGCCGCCGTCACGTCCCGGTTGTCCCACGGGTGGGCCTCCACGAGCCCGGGTACGGGAGGGAGGCTGGGCCGGGTCCCGGTGGCGAGCACAACGGCGCGGCGGGCGGAGAGCACCCGGTCACCGGGGGAGACGAGCACCCGCCGCTCCCCGTCCAGCCGCCCGGTCCCCCGGACGAGCTCGATGCCGTGCTCCTCCAGCCAGGGCAGCTGGCCGCTGTCGTCCCAGTCGCCGGTCATGTGGTCGCGCTGGGCCAGGGCCGCTGCGGCGTCGACGGGTCCGGTGACGGCCTCTGCCGCCCCTGGGACGCGGCGCGCTGCGGCAACGACGTCGCCCGGGCGGATGAGCGTCTTGCTGGGGACGCACCCCCAGTACGAGCACTCGCCACCGACCAGCTCGCGCTCGACCAGCGCGACGGACAGCCCGCCGTCGGCGCACCGGCCTGCGACCGTCTCCCCCGCCGGTCCTCCACCGATGACGACGACGTCGAATTGCTCCATGACGGCAACTCCTCGGGACGGTGTGGGCCCGCGGACTGCGGGGCACGGCCATCCTCTCGGTCGCCCGGCGACCGGGCTCGTTACGCGCCGGTCAGGCCTGGACCGCGGTGAGAGCGGCCACCCCGACCACCACGAGCGTCACGCCGCACACCTGCAGGCGGCTCAGCCGTTCTCGGAAGAGCAGGTAGGCGACCACCCCGGCGATCGCCGCGAACTGGGAGGCCAGGACCGCCGCGACCGCGACGTCCGCGCGGGCGCCCAGCGCGAAGGCGCCGAAGCCGAGCACCTCGCAGGTCCCGGCCACGACGACCAGCGGTAGCGCACGACGGGTCAGGCGCAGCCGCCGGGTGAGCAGGAGCGGGAGCGCGATCGCCAGCACGCCGACCAGCCGCGCCGGCAGGAGGACCCAGGTGACCGGCAGCGTGGCGCTCACCCGACCGGTCGCGTAGAGGGCGGCGCCGAAGACCACCGCGGCTGCTCCGGCGAGCAGGATCGGCCGCAATCGGTTCGGGGTGTCGGAGGGCACGGGGTCCGGTGCGGCGGCGGCGAGCGCGATCCCGGTGGCGATCAGGGTGAGCAGCCATGCGGCCGTGACCTCGAGCGGCTCTCCGGCCAGGACGGAGATGACCGCCGCCAGGGCTCCCTGCGTGGAGATGATCGGCGCCACGATGCCGACCTTCCCGACCCGCAGGGCGGAGTAGGCGAGCAGCAGCCCACCGACGTTGCCGACCCCGGCCAGGGCGAGCCAGCCGAGCTCGGCCGTCGAGACGGCGGCGGGAGGTTCCGCGACGGCCAGTGCCGGGACGACGAGGACGAGCCCCGTGAGCATCACCCAGGCGAGGACCGAGCTCGGCGGGAGCATGCGGCTGGACCTGGACGAGCACAGCGTGGCCGTCGCGAAGAAGGCCGCCGCGCCGAGGCCGCCCAAGATCGCCGTCATCGCGCTCCCAGTCCGCTCGCACCGTGCGGGTGATCTCGCGGAGGTCTTGGCGGAGATCCTCGTGCGTCGGCCGCCCCCAGAACCAGTAGCCGATGTATACGCGGCGGACGGTCGGGGTGCACGCGCGGCCTCCGGGGCGTGGACGAAGGTCAGCCGAGCGTCGCAGCGGCGACGGGCACCGCGAAGGCCCGGCACCAGATCAGGACGGTGAGCGGGCGGTCCAGCGGCGTCACTGCGGGGACGGGTTAGTTCTGGGTTAGTTCTGGTCGCCCCGGTTGCCCCGGAGCAGGGCGAGGCGGACGCCGCCGTCGGGCTTGGTCGCACCGGCGCCGGGGACCAGGTCGACGACGTAGTCCGGGCCGGGCTCCACGTCGAGGGCCTCCAGCCGCACGACGGCCGGCCCGTCCGCGGGGACGACGAGCAGGACGTCACCAGAGGCCCGGTGGTCGATGCCCGTGAAAGAACCGCGTGCGACGACCTCGACGGTCACGGGTGACGCGGACGGCGAGGCCGGACCCGCCGACGGCGCGCCTGCCGGTGATGGGCCTGGCGTCGGGAAGGACTCCCGGACGACGGTATCGCCGAAGGCCGGTAGCACGGTCAGCGTGAACGCCAGGGCGACGGGGACGGCCTGGACGAGCGCCGTGGACCGGGGCCCCCAGCCCAGGCGCGGGAGCAGCCAGCCGGCGCCCAGTGCCACGCCGCCCACGGCCAGCGCGAAGAGGGCGGCGCGCGGGCTCCCGAGGAGCGACAGTGCGACGCCCGGCTTCCACGCCAGGAAGGCGGCGGCGCCCAGCCCGGCGGCCAGGGGCACGGCGAGCGAGGCGACGGGGAGCGGGAGGCGGCCGCGAAGACGGCCCGGGCGCTGGTCCATGGCGGCTCCGTCCTCCCCACCCCGGGCTCGTTACGGCGCGCGCCGCGCGGCGTAACACTCGTGCGGGACCGACGACTGCCCAGGGTCGACGTCCTGATCGGAGCCGCCCATGTCCAGCACGCCCATCGCCGACCACGCCCTGCTCTCCGACCGCCACTCGAGCGCGCTGGTCGACACCGCCGGCTCGGTGGAGTGGCTCTCCTTCCCCCGATTCGACAGCTCCTCGGTCCTCGGTCGCCTGCTGGGGCCGGCGGCCGGTCACTGGCAGGTCGTCCCGACGGGGGAGTGGAGCAGCTCGCGTCGGTACGTGGACCGCACGCTGGTCCTGGAGACGACCTTCGCCACCCCCTCGGGGACCCTGGTCCTCACCGACGCCCTGGCCATGGGACCCGACAACGGCGGTCACCGGCTCGGCACGGACGTCCCGCACCTGCTGGTCCGGCGGCTCACCTGCACCGACGGCGAGGTCGAGGTCGAGGTCGACTACGCCCCGCGACCTGAGTACGGGCTCCTGGTCCCCCTCCTCTCGGCCGTCGAGGGCGGGGTTACCGCCCGCGGCGGCGCCGAATGGCTGGTGCTGACCACGCCGGTCGAGCTCGAGCTGGGCGACGGCACGGGCAGCGGCACCAGGACCCTCCGGGCCGGTGAGAACGTCCACCTCGGCCTCCAGTGGTCCACGCTCGAGCAGGCTCCCGCGCACGTCTGGTCGCAGGACGAGCTGCGCGACGTCCTCGACGGGACGGTCGCCGCCTGGCGGTCGTGGTCCGATCTGCACCAGGCGTACGACGGCCCGTGGGCCGACCTCGTGCACCACAGCGGCCGCGTGCTGCAGGGACTCTCCTTCCAGCCCAGCGGAGCGATCGTGGCCGCTGCCACGACATCGCTGCCCGAGGGCGTCGGCGGCGAACGCAACTGGGACTACCGCTACTCCTGGGTGCGGGACTCGTGCTTCACGATGGAGGCGCTTTGGGTCGCCGCCTGCCCGGACGAGGCCGACGACTTCTTCGCCTTCATGACCACCGCCGCAGCGTCCGGCGTCGGCCCCGGCCGGGGGCTGCAGATCATGTTCGGGGTCGGCGGGGAGCACGACCTCACCGAGCGTGAGCTGCCGCACCTGCCCGGGTGGCGCGACAGTCGCCCCGTACGCGTGGGGAACGGCGCCTGGGACCAGCGGCAGATCGACGTCTACGGGGAGCTGCTCGGCGCCGCCCACCTGCTCGCTGGCCAGCTGTCCGCGATCGACGCGGACACCCGGGCCTTCCTGATCGCCTGCGCCGACGCCGCCGCCGAGCACTGGACGGAGAAGGACCAGGGGATCTGGGAGGTCCGGGGCGATCCCCAGCACTTCCTCTACTCCAAGGTCATGTGCTGGGTTGCGCTCGACCGCGCCATCGCCCTGGCCGACCTGCTGCACGCCGGTCACCGGGTCGACGAGTGGAAGCGGACCCGGGACGAGATCTGGGAGACCGTCGTCCGCGACGGCTGGAACGAGGAGGCGGGTGCCTTCACCCAGTACGTGGGCTCGACCGACCTCGATGCCTCCAACCTGATGATGCCGATCGTCGGCTTCCTCCCGGCCGACGACCCGCGGGTGCTCGCGACCATCGACGCGGTGGCCGAGCGGCTGACCGACGACCGCGGCCTCGTCTACCGCTACCGGACCGAGGGCGGGGTGGACGGCCTGGCCGGCGAGGAGGGCACCTTCCTGCTCTGCACGTTCTGGCTCGCCGAGGCCCTGGCCATGTCCGGCCGGCTCGACCGCGCCAGGCAGGTCTTCGAGCGGGCGGTCGCCTTCGTCAACGACGTCGGCCTGCTGGCCGAGGAGATCGACCCGGCCACGGGTGAGCTGCTCGGCAACTTCCCGCAGGCCTTCAGCCACATCGGCCTCGTCAACGCCGCCTGGGCCATCGCCGAGGCCGAGGCCCGCGCCGTACGGGCTGATGCGTAACGTCCCGCGAGGTGGGGTGACGGAGGAGCATGGTGGGCGTGGAGGAACGCGTGGAGCTGCCCCGCCAGGCGGACCCGGTCGCGCCCCGGGACGACGCCGAGCTCGTCGCCCGCCTCCGGCGGGGGGAGGCCGCGGCGTTCGCCGAGGTCGTCGACCGGTGGTCGTCGATGATGCTGCGCGTGGCCCGGACGTACGTGTCGACCGACGCGTCCGCGCAGGAGATCGTGCAGGACACCTGGATGGCCGTCGTCCGCGGGCTGGACCGCTTCGAGGGCCGGTCGTCGCTGCGTACCTGGGTCTTCCGGATCCTCACGAACCTGGCGAAGACCCGGGGGGTCCGCGAGGCCCGCACCGTGCCGTGGTCCTCACTGGGTCCGACCGAGGATGACCAGCCGACCGTTGACCCAGATCGCTTCGCGGGTCCGGGGGAGCGCGCAGGTGCCCACTGGACCAGCCTCGGGTCCCCCCGGCGGTGGCAGCCGTCGCCGGAGGACTCGAGCCTCGCGGGCGAGATCCGGGTCCGCCTCGCGGCGGCACTCGCCGTGCTGCCCGATCGGCAGCGTGTCGTCGTGACGCTGCGCGACGTGCACGGCGTCCCCGCCGACGAGGTGTCCGCGACGCTCGGCATCACCGACGCCAACCAGCGGGTTCTCCTTCACCGGGCCCGGGCGAGGCTGCGCGCCGAGCTGGAGGACTACTACCGTGGAGTCGGGAGCGTGGTGACGTCATGACCGGGTCGACTGTCCCCCAGGACGGGGAGGTCCGTTGCCAGCAGGTCGTCGAGCTGGTCACCGACTACCTCGAGGGTGTGCTGGACGCGGACCTTCGTGCCCGGGTGGAGGCGCACCTGGCGGAGTGCGAGGGCTGTGCAGAGTACCTCGATCAGATGCGGACGACCGTACGGCTGCTCGGGCGGGTCCCCGTCGACACGCTGTCGGAGGAGGCCAAGTCCGACCTCATCACGGCGTTCCGCGACTTCCACGGGCGGCCGTGACGGCGGTCAGCAGCACTCCACTCGCGGTGAGAGCGCGTCGCAGCAGTGCCGTGGGCCCAGCTCGGCCAGGAACATCGCGGCGACCAGCAGCCCACCGCCTGCCCACGCTGCACCTCCCAGGATCTCCCCACCGATCGCGACCGCGACGGCCGCCGCGAACACCGGCTCGCTCGTCATGATCACCGCCGCACTCGTCGCCGAGAGCGCCGCCTGGGCCCAGGCCTGGACCACGAAGCCCAGACACGTCGCCGCGAGGGCGAGGTAGAGCACGGCACCGAGCGTCGGCAGGGTCGGGAGCACGGCCGGGTCGCCCCGGAACGCGGCGACCGTGGCACACACAGTCGCCGCCACCCCCACGGACCAGGCCGTGATGCCGTAGGCGTTGCCGGCCGTGGCCCAGCGGCTCAGACCGGCGATGTGCACCGCGAAACATCCCGCTCCGGCGACGACGAGGACCGCTCCGGCCGTGACCCCGCCGCCTCGGAACCCCAGGAGGGCGAGCCCGGCCACGGCCGTCCCGACCGCGGCCCACCCCTGGCGCCCGACCACCTCACCGAAGCAGGCGGCTGCGACCACCGGGGTCAGGACCACCGCCGTGCCGGTGAGGAAGCCCGACAACCCGGCCGGCGTCGTCACCAGGCCCAGCGTCTGGAGGAGGAAGCCCGCGCCGAGGGCGAGCCCGAGGACGAGCGCCCGCCGCCGATCAGTCGGTCGCACCGCGCGGACGAGGCCCGGGCGGACCAGGACGAGGACGGCTGCGGCCAGGCCGAAGCGCCACGTCAGGAACATCGCAGGCGTCGTCCCGGGCAGGGACACCTTCGTCACGAGGAAGGTGGACCCCCACACGGCGGTGGCGCCGACCAGGGCGAGGGTGGCCGGCAGCCGGGCGGCGGCGCGAGCGGGCACCCCCCCAGCGTGCCCGCGGGTCGGGTCGGCGGACGACGGCCGGAAGTCATCTCCCGACCCCGCTACAGCAGACCCGCCTCCCTGGCCCGCTGGACGGCCTCCTCCCTCGTCGAGGCCGCGAGCTTGCGGTAGAGCGACCGCGTGTGGGTCTTCACCGTGTTGTGGGAGACGTAGAGATCCGCTGCGATCGTGCGCAACGACTTCTGGGTCGGGAGCAGCTGCAGCACCGCGACCTCTCGCGCGGTGAGCTCCTCACCGGCCTCGGGAGCCCGCGGTCGTGGCAGCCTCGGGTCGTCCGCGAGGAGCGTGGCGGCGCGCCCCGGGTCCGGGCAGTTGCGCAGGAGTGCGGCGGCCTCGTCGCGAAACGGCGGCGCCTCCGGGCGCCGACCCGACTCCTCGAGCACGCGAGCCAGCTCGCCCAGTGCCGCCACGCGCTCGAGACGGCCGGCCCCGAGCCGGGACGTCGAGACGGCACGCTCCAGGTCGGCGAGCGCCTCCTCGGTACGGCCGGCCTGCCGGTGCAGGCGGCCGGCGACCAGCAGCGGAAGGGTCAGCACGAAGTGGCCGGACAGGTCGCTGCCGGGGCGCAGCTGGTCGTCCACCTGCGCCAGCCGGCGGGCGGCGCTGGGCGCGTCGCCTTCGTCGAGGTGGGCGAGCGCCAGGTAGCCGAGCGAGTAGGTGCGCCCGGCCACGTTGCCGTACGACTCGGCCAACGTGGCGGCCGCAGCCGCTGACCTCCGGCACCCTCGCAGGTCACCTCTCCAGCAGGCGACGGCGGCCCGCACGCACCGCTCGACGGTGGGCCAGAACGGCTCCGCCTCGTCCCGGAGCCGGGCGGCCGCCTCCAGCTCCTGGTCCGCACGGCCCAGGTCGCCCGACTTGAAGCGGTGCAGGGCGCGCACCAGCGCGTACGCGTAGCCGTCGACCGTACGGCCGCGGTCCTCGTCGATCCAGGCGTCGAGCTCGTCGAGGCGGCCCTCGTCGGCCCACACCATCACCCGGGCGGCGGCGAGCCATGGGTCCGCCCGGACGCCCCGCTCGCCGACCGCGTCGAGCCAGGCGCTGACGGTCGCGAGCCGGCCGCGGTTGTAGGTGCGGTTCCACGCGGCCGCCACGATCCGTGTCAGTGACTCGTGGTCGCCGGCCGCGAGCGCGTGACGCACCGCCTCGGGTGCGGACCCCACGCGCTCGAACCAGCCCGACGCGCGGCGGTGCAGCTCCGGCGCCGCCCCCGGGTCGGCCCGGTGCAGCTCCTCCCGCAGGGCGTCCGCGAACAGGTGGTGATAGCGGAACCAGTGCCGCCGCTCGTCCAGGGCCACCAGGAAGAGGTTGCGCCGGTCGGCCTCCTCGAGCATCGCGCCGGAGTCGTCGCGGCCGGTCACGACGTTGCAGAGCTCGGCCGAGAGCCGCTCGAGCAACGACGTCCGCAGCACGAAGTCGCGCAGGTCCTCGGGGAGCGCCGACAGCACCTCGGCGGCGAGATACTCCACGAGGTGCTCGTGGGGACCCGGGAACTCGCTCAGCGCGGGAGCCGGACCGGGCCGCGACCGGAGCGAGATCGCCGCGAGGTGCAGCGCCGCGACCCACCCTTCCGTTCGCTGCTGCAGCGCCACGACATCGCTGCCGCTGAGTCGCAGGCCGAGCACGTCGGTGAGCAGCGTCCTCGTCTCGGTCCGCGAGAAACGGAGATCGGCCGCTCGGACCTCGGCAAGCTCTCCGCGGGCCCGCAGCCGGGCGAGCGGCAAGGCGGGCCGGGTTCGGGAGATCACGGTCACCTGGAGCGAGGGCGGGATGTGCTCCACGAAGAAGCCGAGCTGCTCGTCGACCTGGTCCGACCGCACGACGTGGTAGTCGTCGAGGACGAGCACGGCGCGCTCGCCCGCGAGGTCGCCGAGGGCGTTCACCAGGCTCGGGACGAGCACCCGCCGCGGGTCGGCGCCGATCTCGGTCAGGCGCAGCGGTTCGTGCAGGCGCTCCGGGAGCGCCTCCGTCAGCGCGCGGACGACGTAGGCCCAGAACCGGGCCGGGTCCGAGTCGTCGGTATCCAGCGAGACCCAGGCGAACCGGTGTCGGCCCGCCACCCACCGTCGCCACTCGAGGACGGCCGTCGTCTTGCCCCAGCCCGCCGGCGCGCTCACCAGCGTCAGCCGACCGGACGACCCCCGCGCCAGCCGTTCCACCAGCCGCTCGCGGTGGACGAGCGACCTGCGCAGCTGGGGCACACGGATCTTGGTCGACAACAGGTCGTGGGGGACCTGGTCGTCCGGGGGCGGTCCGGTCGAGGGGGGCATCGGGTCCAGCCTGCCCGCGGTCCCGGGCGCCGTCCAGGCGACGTGAGACGGGTGCGGCTGGGGTACACCGGAGGCATGCCGTCGTCGCCGCCGCCCCGGGCGTCCGGGACCGACACCGCGAGGGTCCTCATCACGGTCCTGGGCCCCTCGGTCGGACAAGGCCCGATCCTGCGCCGCCCGCGGGTCCTGGGTCTGGTGGACCGCCTGGACTCCGACCGCCGCGCCGTGCGGTTGGTCCAGCGCCTCCGGGCGTCCTACGGCGGCGGGCCGCTGCTCCTGGCCGTGCCAGGCCGATCGGTCCTCCTGCTCCTCACCGCTGCGCAGGTCCGTGAGGTGCTCGAGGGGGCCCCGGAGCCGTTCACCCCCGCCAGCAGCGAGAAGGTCGCGGCCCTGGCTCACTTCCAGCCGCACGGCGTGCTGATCTCGCGAGGAGCGCTCCGGGAGGACCGCCGGCGCTTCAACGAGGCCGTGCTCGATGCCGACCTGCCTGTCCACCACCTCGGTGAGCATGTCATCCGGGTCGCCCGCGACGAGGTCGATGCGCTCGTGTCGATGTCGCGACTCGCGGGCGGCTTCGGGTGGAACGAGTGGCACGCGATGTGGTGGCGCGTCGTCCGTCGCGTCGTCCTGGGCGACGACGCCCGAGGCGACGCCGAGCTCACCGGCCTGCTCGACACCTTGCGCGGCGACGCCAACTGGGCCTTCCTGCGTCCCCGACGCCGCGCGGTGAGGGAGCGCTTCGAGGAGCGGCTGCACGTCCACCTCGACCGGCGCCAGCCCGGCGGCCTCGCCTCCCTATTCCCGGAGATGTCGGCGGGCCCTCTCACCGACCCGGCCGGGCAGGTGCCGCACTGGCTCTTCGCCTACGACGCCGCGGGCATCGTGTCCGCACGAGCGCTGGCCCTCCTGGCGACGCACCGGAGGGAGCGGGAGCGGGTCCAGCAGGAGATCCGGTCGTCCGCCGGCGAGCCCGCCCCGGTGCTTCCCTTCCTGCGGGCGTGCGTGCTCGAGTCGGTCCGCCTCTGGCCGACGACACTGGTGATCCTGCGGGAGACCACTGCCGACACCACGGTCGCCGGTCGCGCCCTCCCCAAGGGTACGACCGTGGTGATCCACAGCAGCTCGTTCCACCGAGACTCGGAGACGCTCCCGTACGCGGACCGGTTCGAGCCGGACGTGTGGCTTGACGGCCGAGCGCGCGACGAGTGGTCGCTCGTGCCCTTCAGCGGCGGGCCGGCGCGCTGCCCGGGCAGGGACCTCGTCCTGCTGACGACCAGTGCCGTGCTCGCCGGGGTCCTGGAGCGACCCGACGTCGGGCTGGCGGCGGGTCGGCGTCCCGAGCCGGGACGGCCGCTACCGCACAGCCTCGACCACACGCGACTGAGGTTCGACCTCGAACACCGCCGGTGATGGCCCTGACCCCCGCTGGGAACACGTCGTCCGCGGTACCGGCTGACTCGGGTGGGGGGCATCGCCGACAGCCGCCTGCGCGTGCCACATCTTCACCTGGAGCTCCTCGCGTACCTGGTGGTACTCCGGATCGTGGTACACGTTGGTGAGCTCGTGCGGGTCCTCCTGCAGATCGTACAGCTCCCATTCCGAGGGGTGGGTGACGTCGCCCGTCCCTGGGATCCCGAGGCCGTCGTTGTAGAAGAAGATCAGCTTGTACCGGTCGGTCCGGTAGCCGTAGTGCGCCGGCGCGTTGTGGCAGACATCGCCGTGTTCCCAGTACCGGTAGTACATCCCCTCTGCCGGCGGCACACCGGTGGGTTCCCGTGTCATCGCCGGCCAGAAGCTGCGCCCTTGCATCCGGGGATGGGGGTTCACGCCGGCTGCGTCCACGATGGTCTGGGCGAAGTCGACGTTCGTGACGATCCCGTCGTACACCGCGCCGGCGGGGATGCGCCTGGGGTAGCTGACGAGGAGGGGCATCCGCAGGGACTCCTCGTACATGAGGCGCTTGTCGAACCATCCGTGGTCCCCGAGAAAGAATCCCTGGTCGGAGCTGTACATCAGCAGGGTGTCGTCGAAGTCGCCCCGGTCCCGGAGCCAGTCGATCACCCGTCCGACGTTGTCGTCGACCGAGGCCACACAACGGAGGTAGTCCTCCATGTAGCGCTGGTACTTCCACAGCGCCTCCTCCTCGTGGCTGAGGCCATCCGGAGGCGTCTGCTTGAGATCCTCCTCGGTGAGGTGCTCGGCTATCCGCATCGCGGCCCGCCGCGCCGATGACGTCCGGGTGGCGTAGTCGTCGTGGAACGTCTCCGGCACGAGGATGGGGTCCCTGTACATCGTGGCGTGCTTCTCGTCCGGCTCCCACGGACGGTGTGGTGCCTTGTGGTAGACCAGCACGCACCAGGGGGCATCGCCTTCGAGACTCTCCACCCAGTCGATCGCGAGATCGGTGATGACGTCCGTCGCGTAGCCCTCGACCTCTCGCAGGCCGCCCTTCGACAGGAAGCGGGGGTCGTGGTACTCCCCCTGCTCGATGAGCACGTCCCAGTAGTCGAAGTCCTCGGGATCGTGGCCCTGGCCGGCACCCAGGTGCCACTTGCCCACCATCGCCGTGCGGTAGCCGGCTTCGCGGAGCTGGGAGATGAACGTCGGCTGGCTGGCATCGATCGGGGTAGCGAGTGTCGTGACCCCGTTGATGTGGCTGTAGGTCCCGGTGAGGATGGCTGCACGACTTGGTGAGCACAGCGAGTTGGTGGCGAAGCAGTTCTGGAACCGGACACCCAGCGCGCCGATCTGGTCGATTCGAGGTGTCCGGTTCACCACCGAGCCGTAGGCGCTGATCGCGTGCGCCGCGTGGTCATCGGCGAGGATCATGACGATGTCGGGGCGCCCGTCCGTCATCGAGGTGCCCACCTCCTTCAGGCCGAGAGGCGACGCGTAGGGCGGTCAGCAAGGGGTGACAGCCAGCGATGCCCACTCCCTTGACCCACGCTCTTACCCACGCCTTCGGTCCTGACTCGAAGCCCGGCAGGAAACCCGGTGACGCATGTCCCCGCGCCGGACGGGTACCTCGGACCCATGTCCACACCACCGCCCGGCGATCGTCCTGACCGCGAACCGGACCACGCCGTCGCCGACAGCGACCAGCGTGCCTCGGGTCTTCCCCGGCTCCTCGTCTTCGTCGTGGCGTTCCTCGTGATCGGGATCGCCGTGATGCTCGGCGTCTTCGTGCTGGCGTCGGGCCGATCGTGACCTCGGAGGGCTTCGGATGAGAGCGGTCACCTGGCACGGCAAGCGGGACGTCCGGGTGGAAGACGTACGCGACCCTCGGATCGAGCAGAGCACCGACGCCCTGGTCCGGATCACGTCGACGGCGGTCTGCGGGTCGGACCTGCACCTCTACGAGGTGCTGGCTCCGTTCCTCACCCCGGGGGACGTGCTCGGGCACGAGCCGATGGGCGTGGTCGAGGAGGTCGGCGCGGACGTCCCCGACCTGCGTCCCGGCGACCGCGTCGTCGTGCCCTTCAACATCTCCTGCGGCTCGTGCTTCATGTGCGACCGCCGCCTCTATGCCCAGTGCGAGACCACGCAGGTGCGCAAGGAGGGCAAGGGAGCCGCCCTGTTCGGGTACACGTCCTTGTACGGCTCGGTGCCCGGTGGTCAGGCCGAGCTCCTCCGCGTGCCCCAGGCGCAGTTCGGCCCGATCAAGGTCCCCGAGGGCCCGAGCGACCTGCGCTTCGTCTTCCTGTCCGACGTCCTGCCCACGTCCTGGCAGGCCGTGGAGCACGCCGACCTGCCGCCGGGAGGGACGCTGGCGGTCCTCGGGCTGGGCCCGATCGGGCAGATGACGGCCAGGGTCGCCCTCCACCGCGGTGCGAGCCGGGTGATCGGCGTCGACAGCGAGCCGGCACGCCTGGCGATGGCGGCCGCTCACGGCGCCGAGGTCCTCGACCTGGGCTCCGTGGGCGACGTCGCCCAGGCCCTGCTCGAGCTCACGGCCGGGCGCGGCCCCGACTCGGTCGTCGACGCGGTCGGGATGGAGGCGCACGGATCCCCCGGGGCCAAGGCCGCCCAGGCCGCTGTGGGTCTTCTCCCCGGGGCGCTCGCCCGTTCGCTGACGGACCGCTTCGGCGTCGACCGCCTGGACGCCCTGCACACGGCGGTCAAGGCGGTCCGGCGTGGCGGGACCGTGTCCGTCGTGGGCGTCTACGGTGGCGAGGTCGACCCGATGCCGATGATGGAGATGTTCGACCGCGGGATCACTCTGCGGATGGGGCAGGCACACGTCCGGCGCTGGGTCGACGATCTCATGCCCCTCGTCCTCGACGACGCGGACCCGCTGGGCACCGAGGCGTTGGCCACGCACGTCCTCCCCCTCGAGCAGGCACCCGAGGCCTACGCGATGTTCCAGGCCAAGGACGACGACTGCGTCAAGGTGGTCCTCCGGCCCTGACCTCGGCCCCGAATGACCACGTTCACCACCCTCAGCGGGCCATCGCGAGGCGTTGGCGCCTGGTGGTGGCCCGACGAGCCTGGTGATGGCCATGGGGGTGACCGGGCGTCCACGGGGTATCCATCGCACGTGGCAACCGTGAGCAGGCTCGTCCACGCCGGCCCGGACGACGTGTGGGCCGTCCTGGCCGACGGCTGGCTCTACCCCTCCTGGGTGGTGGGTGCGTCGCGGCTGCGCGCCGTGGAAGGGGACTGGCCGGCCGTCGGCGCCAGCATCCACCACTCGGTCGGTCTGTGGCCGGCACTGATCGACGACCGGACCGAGGCGCTGGACAGCGAGCCGAAGCGCCGCCTGCGCCTGCGGGCGAGGGGCTGGCCCCTCGGGGAGGCGCTCGTCGAGATCACCCTCGAGCCGCGACGGGAGGCGACCCTGGTCACCATCGCCGAGACGCCGTCCGCCGGACCGGGGCTCGTCGTCGACAACCGGGTCACCCACTGGCTGCTCGCCCGGCGTAACGAGGAGAGCCTCTACCGCCTCGCCTCGATCGCCGAGGCACGCGGCGGGGGTTCACGCGAGCGCGAGCGGGACTGACCGGACGCGTTCAGCAGGGCCCTTGCCGCTCCCACCACGCGTGGGACGGTGATCCGCAACAGGGCCGGGTCGGGCCGGTCGCCCCACGGGTCGCCGGACCCCGCCCCCTCCTCGACGGCGACGTGCTGCGGGCGGCCGGGGGGTGGCCCCCACGCCGCCGGCGAGACCGGACCGAAGAGCACCACCGACGGGGTGAGGAAGGCCGACGCGAGGTGTGCCGTCCCGGTGTCCCCGCACACGACGAGGCGGGCGGCCGCCACGAGCGCCGCCATCTCCTCGACGTCCGTGCGGCCCGCCAGGACGGAGTCCGACGGGAGGCCGGCGAGGCCGGCGACCTGGCGGGCCAGCGGGACCTCCTCACCCGTGCCGGTCACCACGACCCGCTCCCCGGCCACGGCCAGCGTCCGGGCCACGGCCGCGAAGCGCTCCGACGGCCACCGCCGGCTGGCGAAGGCCGCGCCCGGGTGCACCACCACGGCGCCATCCACCGGCGGCTCAGCCTCCGGTGCGGGCAGCCGGAGCTCGTCCTCGTCGGGCTCGCCTCCCAGGCCGTCGCGGACCAGACGGCACCAGCGGGCGACCTCCCACTCCCCCTCTCGCCACGGCGGGCCGGCCACGCCGGCCTCCGCGCAGCCGAAGGCGACGAGTCGCCCGGGACGAGCCGCCTGCAGGACCCGGTGCGACTGCGGCCCACGTCCGTGCAGGTCCACCGCCACGGCCGGGGGCGCGCACCTGCCGGCGAGTGGTTCCAGCCCGCGCGCGTCGAGCACCTCGTCGACCGCACCGCTGAGCAGGGCCAGTGGAGCCAGCGGGGCCGGCGTGGCCAGCACGACCCGGTGGCCGGGCAGCGCCCGGCGGATCCCCCGCAGCGCCGGGACCGCTGTCAGCAGGTCGCCCAGCCCGAGCGCCCGCAGGACCAGGACCACCGGGCTGCTCAGGGCCACGACCCCTCGACCGACGGCGCCACGAGGATCTCCCGCAGCTCGCACCCCTGCGGCTGGGAGAGGGCGAAGACCACGGTCTCCGCGACGTCCTCCGGCCGGTTGAGCTTGGCGTCGGGGGTGGGCTTGTACCGCTCCTCTCGACCGTCGAAGAACGCGGTCTGCATCCCGCCGGGCAGCAGGAGCGTCACGCCGACCCTGCCCTGCGACTCCGCGACCAGCGCCCGGGTGAATCCGACGACGCCGAACTTGGACGCGCAGTACGCGGTGGCGTCGCTCAGCGCGCGGACGCCGAGGGTCGAGGCCACCGTCACCACGCGTCCCCCGGACCGCTCCAGGTGCGGCATGGCCGCCCGCACCACGGCGGCCGTGCCGAGCAGGTTGACCAGCACCACGCGGTCCCACTCCTCCCCCGGCACGTCCACGAGGCGACCGCAGCGGTCGGTGCCGGCCGCGGTGACGACCGCGTCGAGCCCACCCAGCCGCTCGGCCACCCGTCCTACTGCGTCCTCCGCGGCGCGGGCGTCGACGAGGTCGACGACCTCGTGGGCGCCGCCGTCCTCGGGGACGGCTCGGTCGAGGCAGACCACGGTCGAGCCTCGCGCCCGCAGTGCCTGGACGACGGCGCGGCCCAGGCCGGATGCTCCGCCGGTGACGAGCACGCGGTCGGGGACGTGGGTCATCGGTTCCTCCTCGGTCGGTCGGCTACGTGCGCGGCGGCTCGGACCAGCCGCGTGCTGGAACGGCCGTCCAGGTAGGGGACCGCCACCGCCTGGCCACCCCACTCGGCCAACACCTCCTGTTCCGGCAGGTGCCCCCCGGCGTAGTCGCCGCCCTTGACCCACACGTCGGGCCGGATGCGGCGTAGCGCCTCCGCGGGGGTGTTCTCGTCGAACACGACGACCGCGTCGACGCACTCGAGCGCCTCGAGCACGCGCGCGCGGTCCGAGGCCGGCACCAGTGGGCGCGGTGCCCCCTTGAGCCGTCGGACGGACGCGTCGGAGTTGAGGCACACCACGAGCCGGTCCCCGAGCCGCCGCGCCGCCTGAAGCGTTGCGACGTGGCCCGCGTGCAGCAGGTCGAAGCAGCCACCGGTGGCGACGACCGTTCCCCCGCGCGCCCTCACCTCTTCCAGCGTCGCCATGGGCGGCCCACCGGTGGACGGCCCGCCGGCGGCGACGAAGTCCGTCGCCGCCTCCACGGCCGACTCGAGGGCCTCCGACACCACCGCCCCGTCGGCCAGCCGTACGGCGGCCCGCGAGGCGAACCGGTCGCCCGCGCCGCACGGGTCGGGACCGTGGACGGGCCGAGCGGGCACGAGGGTCGGGATACCGTCGCCGTGCGAGAGCAGCGCACCTCGCGCGCCCAGCGTGACGGCAACGGCCCCGACGGACCAGCGGCGGACGAGCTCGTCGGCCTGCGCGCCGACGGCCGCGAGGTCGGTGCCGGCGAGTCCGCTCGTCGCGGCGGCCTCCGCGGCGTTGGGCGTCGCCAGCCGGCTGCCCGCGACGGGGTCGGCACCGCGGGGGTGCGGGTCCCAGACGACCGGCCGTCGCGCCGCCACCTCACCGACCAGGCTGCGTACCGCCGAGTCCGATGTCGTGCCGCGGCCGTAGTCCGAGACGAGGACGCCGTCCGCACATTCCAGTGCATCCCGTACGGACGGAGGGACGCGACCGTCGGGCACGGCGCCGGAACCGGAGTCGAGGCGGACCAGGCCCCGGTCGCCGGCCATCACCCGGTGCTTGACGGGTGTCGACCCCCGCCCGGGCAACGGCAGGACGGTCACGGCGGGCCGGAGCAGCCGCACCACCTCGGCCGCCGCCGGGTCGTCCGCGAGCGGGCACACCAGCACGACCTCGCACCCGTCCTCGGCGGCGAACGTCGCGGCCAGCCCGGCACCGCCGGCACGGCGCCGCTCCGTACCGACCTCGACCACCGGCGCCGGGGCGTCCGGACACAGCCGCTCGACGGAGCCCACGGTGTCGACGTCGAGCAGGACGTCACCGACGACGACCAGCCGGCGGGGCCTCACGCCGGCTCCCGTGCGCGACCCGCCCGTTCGGTCGCCAGCGCGTGGTCGAAGGCCGCGCACAACAGGTGCAGGGCGACCAGGTGCAGTTCCTGGACGGTCGCCGTCCACGGCGAGTCCACGCACAGCGCCTCGTCCGCGGCGGCGGCGAGCGGGTTCGGCGCCGGCCCGGTCATCGCCCAGACCCGCAGTCCCAGGGAGCGGCCGCGGCGGGCGGCGGCCACCACGTTGGGACTCCGCCCGCTGGTCGACATGAGGACGAGGACGTCCCCCGGCCGACCGTGCGCCTCGACCTGGCGCGCGTAGAGCTCGTCCGGCGGGTAGTCGTTGACGATCGCGGTCAGCGCCGAGGTCTCCGCGGTGAGGCAGATCCCGGAGAAGGGCGGCCGGTCCTCGCGGTAGCGGCCGACGAGCTCGGCGGTGAGGTGCTGGGCCTGGGCCGCGCTGCCCCCGTTGCCGGCGGCGAGCAGCCGGGCACCGCCGGCGAGGAGCGGGAGCAGCTCGGTCCCCCACCGGTCCGCCGTCCTGGCGCAGGCGGCGTAGGAGTCCAGCGCGTCGGCGAGGGCGGCGACGTGATCGTCGCCCCGCGGGGTCGTCGTCATGCCGGTGCTCTCAACACCCGGTCCGCCGCCTCGTGGCGGACCTCCTCGTAGACGGCTTCGGTCCGGGCGGCGACCTGCTGCCAGGTGTAGTGCGCGCGGGCCCGGCCCAGCCCGGCCCGGGCGAGCCGCGTACGCAGCCGCGGCGAGGCGAGCAGGTCGCGCAGCACCGAGGCGAGCCTCCTCGGGTCGCGCGGGGGCACGAGCAGGCCGGTCACGCCGTCGACCACCGTGTCGGTCAGCCCGCCGACCGCCGAGGCGACGACCGGACGCCCGCAGGCCATGGCCTCGAGCGGCACGATCCCGAAGGGCTCGTACCAGGGCACGGCTACGACGACGTCGGCCGAGCGCATCAGCGCGGGCATCTCGGCCCGGCTCACCTGGCCGAGCAGCCGGACCCGGTCCTGGACGCCGGCCTCCTCGGCGGTGCGCTCCAGGCGTAGGGCCTCCGGATCGACCGGCAGGCCCTCGGCGGGCGGACCGCCCGCCACCACGAGCTCGACCCCTGGCAGCCGAGGCATGGCGCGGATGACGTCGTCGACCCCCTTGCGCTCCACCAGCCGGCCCACCACGAGCAGCCGCTGGGGTCCGCCGGGGCAGCGCTGTGCCGGGCCGGGAGTGAACTGGGCGACGTCCACGCCACAGGGCACGACCGTGACCCGCTGGCGCGGGACGGACATCCGCGCCAGCTCCCGGACCTCGTCCGAGCAGGTGGCGATGATCCGGGCGACCGACCGCCCCACCCGACGCTCGATCGCGATCCGCTCGGGCGGGCTCGTGTCCATGGGGCCCTGGTGGCGCCTCTTGACGGTCCCCAGGGCGTGGTAGGTCTGAACGACGGGGACCCCGGTGGCCGCGCCGGCAGAGACGGAGGCGGTCCCGCTCATCCAGAAGTGCGCGTGCGCGACGTCGGGCTGCCGCACCGACCAGTCGGCCGCCAGCTCGGTCGCGAGCTCCATCATGTGCGGCAGCAGCTCGTCCTTGGGCACCGCCGTCGGCGGCCCGCACCGCAGGTGGCGCACCACGTAGCCTTCCGCCGTCTCCACCATGCCGGGCAGGCGGGGGTCGTCCCGACGCGTGTAGACCGTCACGTCGTGCCCCCGCCTGGCCAGCGCGCCGGCCAGCTGGGCGACGTGGACGTTCTGGCCCCCGGCGTCGACCCCCCCGATCGCGGCCAGCGGGCTCGCGTGCTCCGAGACCATCGCGACCTTCATCGGGCCACCTCCTGGAGTAGGCCGTCCCAGTCCGCGAGGAACCGGTCCAGCGAGTACCTCTCGAGCGCGGCCACCCTGGCCGCCTTGCCGGCGACCCGCGCCGCCTCGTGGTCGTGCACGAGCTCTCGGACGGTGCTGCCCAGCCGTACGGGGTCGGTGGTGACGCACCCGGCCTCCTGCGGCACCGCGTCGACCACCTCGGTCGTGGCCAGGGCGGCCACCGGCACGCCGAGGTGCATCGCCTCGAGCAGGGACAACCCGAGCGAGGTCCACCGGACCGGGTGCACGTAGACGCGGCGGCGGGCGAGCTCGGCGTGCAGACGGTGCTGCGGCAGATCCTCGTACAGGGAGACCGACATCGGGTCGCAACCCCACCGCTCGTGCAGCCCGGTGAGCCCCATGCCGTAGACGTCGAGCGGCGCGGCGGCGCTCAGGCCGGCCAGCAGGTCGGCGCCGACGATCCGCCCCCGCCGTACCGGCTCGTTCACGACGACGGCCGCCCGCTCCAGCTCACCGGTCCAGAGCTCGCCCGGGTCGACGACGCCGTGCTCCACCACCCGTACGGGAGCACGTCCGTTGTCCCAGAAGAGGGCGTTGAAGTGCGTGACGTGGACGATGGGGACGTCGGTCCGGTCGGCGAGGGGGTGTCGGGTCGAGGGGACGTCGCCGCGGGGTGTGTTGTGCTCGAGGTACACCGCGGGCAGGTCGCGGCCGGGCTCCCGTCCGGTCCAGCGCCGGACCAGGGCGAGCTCGTGCGGCCGCTGCAGCACGACGACGTCGAGGTCCTGGTCGCGCAGCACCTCAGGAGCCACCTCCCGCACGGAGGCGGGCCAGTCCCACGTCCGGGCCCGGCCCAGGCCGTCGGGTCCACGGTCGGGCGTGACGGGGACGACGTAGTCGTGGCGCCCCCGGACGAAGGCCGTCGCGTAGGAGCCGTGGACGTGCCAGAAGAGGATCCTCACGCGGCGACCTCCAGGAGCCGCCCCAGTGCCACGACGACGTCGTCCGCGGTCACGGAGGCCAGGCACGGGTGACCCGGTACCGGGCAGGTCCGCGCGCGGCTGTCCCGGCAGGCGGCGTGCTGGTCGCCGAGCAGAACCCGCGGGACCCCGTACGGCGCCCAGCGCTCGGCGGGCACCGTGGGGGCGAAGAGCGAGACGACGGGCGTGCCGACCGCGGCGGCCAGGTGGGCGGGGCCGGTGTTGCCGACGACCACGGCCCGCGCGCCGGCGAGGACTGCCGCCGTCTCCGCGAGGCTGGTCCGGCCGCCGAGGTCCAGGCCGTCGGCACCGGCCACGAGGGCGGTCAGCTCGCGCTCCTCCGCGCTGCCCGTGACGACGACCCGGACCCCGCGGGAGTTGAGCCGCCGAGTGGTCGCCGCGAAGCGCTCTGCGGGCCACCGCCGGGCTGGGACCGACGCCCCCGGGTGCAGCACGACATAGGGGGTGGAGCCGGTGAGGTGCCGGACGTCGGGCAACGGCCTCCGTACGGCCAGCCGGCCGTCGTCACGGGTGGGATAGCCGCAGGCGGCCGCCAGCGACAGCGCCCGGTCAGGCTCGGGCAGGTTCTCGTCGACCCGGTGCCTGACGTCCAGCAGGGACCCGGGGTAGTCCGCGCTGACGGCTCCCACCCGGGGGACACCTGCCAGCCGGAGCAGGAGCGCAGTGGGGAGCGGCGACTGGTGGAACGAGGTGAAGACGAGCGCCTCGTCGGCCCCGGTGGACGCCACCAGGTCGACCGCGGCCTCGACGTCCTGGCGGGTGGTCGTGGGCGGCTCGGCCAGCACCCAGGGGCACGGCCAGACGCGGATGTCGTCGACGCCCGGCAGCAGCCGCGCGGCCTCGGCGCCCAGCGGGCCGACGAGCATCGTGACGTGGTCGGACCCTGCCGCCACGGCGCGGACGGCGGGCCCAGTGACCAGC
>DASTQL010000078.1:0-27085 GCA_035761805.1 Jiangellales bacterium
CGTCGGCGAGCACGGTCGTGTCCCCGTGCGGGTTGACGCGGAGAACGCGCCGGTTGCCGTGCTGGCACAGGGTGAGCCGGCCCTGCGCGTCGAAGGCCAGCCCGTTGGAGCCGGGCTGGCGGTAGCGGCCGATGTCGGTGCCCGAGTAGCCGCTGTGGGACCGGAAGACGGTGAGAGTCCCGGCCGGTGTCCAGCGGTACACCTGGTTGGTGTTGGGTGAGCTGAACAGCAGCGCGCCGTCGGCCGTCCAGACCGGGCCCTCGGTGAGCTCGAAACCACCGGCCACCCGCTCGAGGACGGCGTCCGGGCCGACCAGCTCGTCCAGTCCCTCGCCGGCCCGCACGACCTCCAGGTCCGCCGGCTCGACCGAGGACGCCGCCTCTGGTGCGTAGAGGTCGAGCGTGACTCCACGCAGCCAGATGTAGTTGCGCGGCGAGGCCGAGATCGGGCCGTTGATACCCAGCACCGCGATCGCGAAGGTCTGGCCCGGCCGGGCCGTCCGCGTCAGCAGCACCCGGTTCGGGGCGTTGAAGCCGGCGACGACCGGGCCGCCGGTGTCCCCGAGGGCGAGCGGGAGCCGCCCGTCGACCCAGACCTCGGCGTAGTCGTCGACCACCACCTCGAAGACGACCGTGGCGCCCGCGACGTCCAGGTCGCCGACCCGTTCCGGCAGGGTCACGGACAGCCGGTACCACTGGAAGCAGACGCGGCCGTTTCCCAGCCGGCGCATGGTGTCGGCGGAGAGAGCACCTCCCAGCCAGTGTCGTCGTGGTCGGCGGCCTCCGCGTGCGGCACGACGTCGTACGTGCGGTTCGGCCGGTCCCCGGGACCGAGCGGGTCGTCGGCAGAGCCGACCTCGACGAAGTCGATCTCCTCGACCCGGGCCCCGAGCGTGCGCCACCGCGCACCGACGAGGGCGGCGCCCTCGTCGGTCTGCAGGTCGACGACCGCGTCCGGCCGGCCGGGGAGGAGCTGGGCGGGCCGAGGCAGGTTGGCCGTCAGCCGGTGGCCCGTGCTCGTGGTCGGGGTGGCCATGACGACCTCAGCCCCGGACCTTGGCCACGAGGTACAGGAAGGGGTCCGAGACCTCGACGAAGTGGTGCGGGACGCCTGCTGGTACCACGAGGACGTCGCCCTCGGAGAGATGGTGCTCGGTCCCACCGTCCACGGCGTCGCCACGGGTCTCCCCCGGGGCGGTCGTCCGGGCGCCACGCACGGTGCCGCCGGTGACGACGGTCGCTGTGCCCCCGACCACGTGCATCAGGTCGGCGACCGCGTCGTGCAGCTCGACCTCGCCCGCCGCCGTGCGGCGTCCGGCGTCGAGCGCGTACGCGGCGGTGTCGAGCAGCAGTCCGCCCGTACGGAACCTGTCGCGGATCGCCTCGCGGGAGAAACGGACGGCCTCGGTGCGCGGGGCCCCGTCGGCCGCGGCGGTCTCCGCGGCCTGCTGGCCTATCACCGCGAGCTCCTGGTCCTCGTCCGCCGACGAGGCGCCGCTGACCCCGATCGCACCGGCCACGTGACCGTCCACCACGACGGGCATCCCACCCTGGAGCGGCACGGCACCGGACAGGTGCAGCGCGGACGGGCGGCCCCCACCCGCCTGGTCCTCGAAGTCCTTGCTGGGCCTGCGGAAGAGGGCGGCCGTGCGGGCCTTGTCGGTGGCCACGCCGACGCTCGCGACCTGGGCGGCATCGGGCCGCCACAGGTACAGGAGGTGCCCGCCCGCGTCGACGACGGTCACGACGGGTGAGACGCCGCGGGCGGTGGCGACCGCCCCGGCCGCCTCGGCGGCCAGCCGCGCCCCGGCCTGGGTCAGCGCCGGGACCGGTCGGGTGGAGAAGTCGGCCTGCGCTCCGGCGACCGAGACCGACTCGTCCTCGTCGGTCGTCTCCCCGCTCGTCCCGACGGCACCCACGACCTCGCCGTCGAGGGTCAGGGGGATGCCGCCGATGAGGGCGCGGGCGCCGTGCAGGGCCAGCGCCCCGATCCGGCCCGCGCCGACCTGCTCCTCGATCTCCCGGCTCGGCCGGACGAAGATCGCCGCGGTCCGCGCCTTGTCGATGGCGACCTGGTCGCTGGCCGGCTGTGCGTCCTCCGTACGGCGCAGCCCGAGCAACCGCCCGGACGCGTCCACCACCGCGACGACGACGCGGTAGCCCTTGTCCACGGCCGTCCGCTCCGCGGCGGAGAGGACCGCCTCGACCCCGGCGGCGTCGAGGACCCTACGTGTGCGTACCGCGGGCATGGGCGGTCACGCTCCCTTCGTGTCGAGCACGGCCGCCCAGACGGCGGTGTCCGTGGTGATGAACAGGACGTCCTGGTCGGGGCCGCCGAAGGTGAAGTTGACGGCCCCCGGGACGTCGAGCTGGCCGAGCAGGGCGCCCTCGGGGGCCAGCACCTGGACCCCGGTCGGGGACGAGACGTAGACCCGGCCCTCCACGTCGACCTTGATGCCGTCGGGGAAGCCGGGGGACGTGACCGCGAGCAGCCGCCGTTGCGTGAGCTGGCGGTGGGCGTCGACGTCGAAGGCGACGACCCGGTGCGGCCGGTCGGCGTGGTAGCTCCCCGGACGCTGGTTGGCCCCGCTGTCCGTGACGTAGAGGACGGTCTCGTCCGGGGAGAAGGCGAGTCCGTTGGGCTTGTCCATCGAGTCGTCGACAACCGTGAGGACCCGGGTCAGCGGGTCGAACCGGTAGACGTAGTCACCTACCTGCGGCTGCGGGCGGAAGCCCTGCAGGTAGCCGTACGAGGGGTCGGTGAACCACACGCTGCCGTCGGTGCGCACCACGACGTCGTTCGGGGAGTTCAGCGGGAGCCCACGCCACCGGTCGACGACCGTCGTCGCCTCCCCCGTCTCGCGGTCGAGGCGGCTGATCCGGGCGGGCCGCTCGGTGCCGCCTTGCTCGCAGACCAGCAGGGCGCCGTCCAACCCGAGGGTCATGCCGTTGGCGGCGTTGGCGTCGGCCCGCAGGACCGACAGGCGCTCGGGCTCGAGCTGGAACCGGGTACCGTCCAGGGCCAGCCGGCGCACGGCGACCTGCGGGTCGGGACGGCCGGGCCGGTGCCGAGGGAGGCCGGTGAAGTACAGGGCGTCCTCGTCGGCGACGTAGACCGGCCCCTCGTGGGCGTCGGTGTCGACAACGCGGACCAGGAGGGGCGACGCCCCGGTCACCCTCACGAAGGCGGCGTCGTACGAGGTGAAGCCCGCGGCCGTCCCCACGGCGGACGTGGTCATCGCCGCAGCCTCCCGCCGGAACGGACCCCCACCAGCGAGCCGGGCCCTGGTTGCGCCGGCACCACCGGCTGCGCCTCCGCCAGCGTGGTGGTGTCGAGGCGCTGGGCGATCCGCTCGGCCACTCGGAGGGCGTTCGCGATGATGGTGAGCGTCGGGTTCACCGCCGTGCTGGAGACGAAGAAGCTGGAGTCGGCGACGTAGAGGTTGTCGACCTCGTGCATCCGGCAGTCCAGGTCGAGGGCGGAGATCGCCGGGTCCCTGCCGAAGCGGACGGTGCCGTTCTGGTGGGCGACCCCGGAGACACCGAGCCGTCCCCCGACGTACGAGAGGTTCTCGTAGACGTCCTCCCGGCACTGCATTGCCGAGAGCAGGCTCTCGAACTTCGCGCGGAGGCGGCGGTGCGCCTCGAGGTTCGTCGGCGTGTAGCGGAGGCCGATGGTGCCGTCCCTGTCGACCGTCACCTGGTTCTGGGGCAGGGGCAGGTCCTCGGTGGTCAGCCAGAAGTCGAGCGCGTGCCGCGCGACCTCGGCCGGGTCCTCGGCGTCCGGGACGTCGAAGCCGATGAGCACGGCGTCGCTCTTGCCGAGCATCTGCATGGCGCCGAGCGGGTAGGGCCAGTCGCTGCTGGCGGGGTCGCCGAAGTAGAAGTCGTTGATGCCCAGGGTCTTCTGGAACTTGGTCGGGTTCGGCTGGCGCGAGAAGGCGATGAGCGAGGAGTTGTTGTGAAGCATCAGGTGACGGCCGACGACCCCTGAGCCGTTGCCGAGGCCGTCCGGGTGCCGGTCGCTCGCCGAGCGCAGCAGCAGGGCCGCAGAGTTGATCGCCCCCGCCGCGACGACGACGACGTCGGCCGAGTACTCCTCCACCGCGCCGTCACGCTCCACCACGACTCGCTCCACCGCGCGTCCCGTCGAGTCGGTCTCGAGCCGGGTGACCAGGGCCCTGGTCAGCAGGGCGACGTTGGGGTGGCGCAGGGCGGGCTCGACGGCGATGACCGCGGCGTCGGCCTTGCCGTTGGTGAGGCACGCGTAGCCGTCGCAGGTGGCGCAGCGGATACAGGCGGACCGCCACGGCGCCGACTCGTCGATGAGGATCCCGTTGGGCAGCGGGAAGGGCCGCAGCCCGGCGGCCCGCAGATCGGCGTCCAGTTGGGCGATGCGCGCCTCGTGGCTGATCGCCGGGTACGGGTAGGGCACGTCCGCCGGCGGCTCGGTGGGGTCCGTCCCCCGCTCGCCGTGCACCTGGTAGAGCCGTTCGGCGCGGGTGTACCAGGGCTCGAGATCGGCGTAGTCGATCGGCCAGGCCGGGGAGATGCCGTCGACGTGCCGGATCTCGCCGAAGTCCCGCTCGCGGAACCGGAAGAGGATCGCTCCGTAGACCTTGGTGTTCCCGCCCACGTAGTAGTGCTGCTTGGGCACGAACGTGCTGCCGTCGACGAGGTTGCGCCACCGGCCGGCGTTGGCGTAACGCTTGTCCAACCAGACCGACCTGGAGTCCCAGTTCTCGATCTCCCGCGGCAGGAAGTCGCCCCGCTCGAGCAGCAGGACCCGCTTGCCGGTGGGCGCCAGGGCGTGGGTGAGCGTGCCGCCGCCCGCCCCGGACCCGATGACGATGACGTCGTAGTGGTCGGTCATGACCCGTCCTCTCGGTGGATGGGCTCCTCAGACGATGGCCAGCGGCGCGACCCAGGCGCCCGTGGCGCCGCGCAGCTTGGCGTGGGAGACGACGAGCAGGAACTCGCGCAGCCCCCTGCGTGCGACGTCCTCGAGCCGGAGGTTCTCCACGACGACGACGCCGTGGCGGACGTTGAGGGTCTGGGGCACCACGAAGGGCGCGTCCGGGTCCTCCGGCGGGTGGGCGCCGTAGCTCCACGTGTCGCACCCGGTGAGCGCGACTCGCTGCTCGGCCAGCCACGCGCCGAGCTCCACGCCGGGGCCGGGCTCCCCCGCCGAGTAGCGGGCGCCGTCGGTGTCCCAGAGCCGCCCCCACCCGGTGTGGAAGAGGACTGCGTCCCCCCGGCGTACGGACAGGCCGGAGGCGGCCAGCGCGGCCTCGGTCTCGGCGACGGTGACCACGTCGCCCGGCTCGAGGTGGTCGACGCCGCGGCCCGCGGCGACGTCCACCAGCAGTCCCCGCGTGACGACCTGCGGCAGCGTGTCGACGCCCAGCCGGTTGGTGCCGTGGTCCTCGACGATGTCGGCCAGCGCGAAGCCGTTGTACGTGCGGTCGCCGACCTGCAGGTGGTTGAGGGCGTCCAGGTGGGTCCCCATCTGCTGGGTCGCCGTGATCTGCTCGACGACCCAGTTGACGCTGTTGTGACCGAGGCCGTCCGGGCCGGCATCCGGCCGGCGCCGGTTGACCTGGTGGTAGTTCGTGGTCAGGTACTGGCGGAAGGTCCGGCCCGGGAACGCGGGGACGTCTGCGTGGAGCACGTGGGCGAGATCGTGCACCTCGCCGTGGCGGACGAGCCGGACCGCCTCGAGGACCTTGGCCGGGGTGATCTCGTTGAGCGCGCCCGCCTGGTCGTCCGCGCCGTAGCGCGACGGCCACCAGCCGTCCGTGGGGAAGCGCCGGACCGGCGTCCCGATGGAGGTCGTCGTCGTGCTCACTCGCTGGACCAGGTGGTCTCGAAGGAGGGGAAGAGGGTGAGCCCACCGTCCACGAAGACCGTCTGGCCGGTGATGTAGGCGGCCTCGTCCGAGCAGAGGAAGGCGGCGACCGCGCCCATCTCCGACGCGTCACCGGCGCGTCGCATGGGGATGTGCGACTCCACGGCCTTGCGCTTCACGGGGTCGTCGATCCACGACCGGTTGATCGGCGTCACGGTCGCGCCCGGGCCGATCGCGTTGACCCGGATCCCGCGCGAGGCGTACTCCAGCGCGAGGGTGTGCGTGAGGTTCTGCATGCCGCCCTTGGACACCGAGTAGCCGACGAACCGCGGCTTGGGGATCACCTGGTGCACGCTGGAGACGTTGACGATCGCCCCTGGCCGCCCCTCGTCGAGCAGGTGGCGGACCATCTGCTGGGCGCAGAGGAAGGCTCCGCGCAGGTTGACCGCGAGGACTCTGTCGAAGTCGGCGGCCTTGAGCAGCTCGGTGTCCTCGGCGATCTGGATGCCGGCGTTGTTGATCAGGTAGTCGACGCGGCCGTAGCGCTCGACCACCTGCGCGAACATCGCCGCGACCTGGTCCTCGTCGGAGACGTCCGCCTCCACGAGCACGGGACGCGTCCCCGAGGCGACCATGCGTCGCATGCAGTCGCCGACGCCGTGCTCGATGGCGTCCTTGGTCGCCTCGGCCCCCTCCGGCCGGCCGACGTAGTTGATGGCGACGTCGACGCCCTCCTCCCCCAACCGGATGGCGATCGCCTGGCCGATCCCCGAGCTGCCCCCCGTGACGACCGCGACCTTGCCCTGCAGACCCTTCATGGCACGCTCCTCCTGCGGCTTCCGACGGCGACGAGCCGGCCTTCGGCTGCCGCTCAGTCGCCGGGCGCGCGTGGGCGTTACACCGCCAGGCCGGCGTCGAGTGCCGTACGGATCCGAGCGCGCCCGCCCTGCAGCAGCGCTCGGCCCTGACGGGCGGGGACGCCGAGCACGCGGACGATGTCCAGGAGCTCGCACCCGGCCACGTCGCGGAGACCGACGACGACCCGGTTCGGTTCGGGGAGCTCGCCCACGGCGGCGACGACGTCTTCGCGGGACGGTCCCCGAGCACCACCGTCCCGGGCCCAGGGCGTCGGTGGCGACGCCCAGTGGCCGGGCCACTGCTCGTGGCTCTCGGGGAGGAACCGCTCCGGCTCGACCGAGGGAGCGGGCCGGGCCGTGCGGTAGGTGTGTGCGTCGCCGACCAGCCAGCCCCGCGAGCGGACCTCCTCGAGGAGCGCGCGGCACAGCCACGCCCGTGCCCCGGGCGGCGTGCGGAAGGCCGGTGACTCCCGCACCACGCGGATCCAGGTGGCGCGGACCGCCTCCTCGACGTCGCTACGGGGACGCGCGGACCAGCACGCCGCCAGGTCGAGCAGGAGCGGGGACCAGCGCCCCACCAGATCGGTGAACGCGCGCTCGTCGCCGGCCCCCACCGCGGTCAGGCACGCGTCGTCGGTGTCGAGACCTCCTGCCCGTCCCGCTGCGGGCCGGCTCCGGTCGAGCAGCTCCATCCCGGTCTCCTGTCCTCCCGCCGCGGCGACGACCGTAGGCCGGTCGCGGGGTCGACGCAGCCCGCGGCGGCCCCCTGGCCCCACTTCTCACCCGGGTGAATCCACGGCGGGTGTCACGCGGAGCCCACCCGACGCCGTCCGTACAGGGGGGCTGGTGTCCCTGGACCCGGGGGCCACGCACACACTGCGCTGGGGAGTGGGCGCGGCTGCCGTAACGCCGCACGCGCGCCGGCGACGGTGCTGCCATGACCCTCAGCGCGACGGAAGCCGGCCGCACCGCCGACCCGCCCCGACCCCGCCTGCGCGTCGTCGACGAACCGCGGGCCGTCGACCTGGCCGCCGCGGAACGGGCGGCGACCGACCTGCTCGCTGCGCTCGCGGTGGACGTCGGCGCGGAGGGGATGCGGGCCACGCCGGGGCGGCTCGCCCGGGCCTACGCGGAGCTGTTCTCGGCGCCTCCGTTCCACGTCACGACCTTCCCCAACGACGAGGGGTACGACGAGCTCGTGCTCGCCCGGGACATCCCGTTCCGATCCGTCTGCGAGCACCACCTGCTGCCCTTCGTGGGGGTCGCGCACGTCGGCTACCTGCCGGGCGACCGGATCCTGGGCCTGTCGAAGCTGGCGCGCGTGGTGGAGCACTTCGCGCGTGCTCCGCAGGTGCAGGAGCGGCTGACCACCCAGGTGGCGGGCTGGCTCTCCGAGCACCTCGGTGCCCACGGGGTAGGCGTGGTGCTCCGGGCCGAGCACACCTGCATGACGGTCCGCGGGGTACGGGCGGTGGGCTCGACGACGGTGACCTCGGCCCTGCACGGCTGCCTGCGCCACGACCCTGCGGCCCGGGCCGAGTTCTTCGCCCTGGCGGGCGTGGCCGCCTGACGGCCGGCCGGCTCAGCCGGCGGAGCCCGTGAGCACCAGCCCGGCATCGCCCTTGGTCAGCGTCAGCCGGTCACCGTCGACCTCGTAGGCGACGTCCCCGGCCAGGACGTCGAGGACGTGCTCCTCGACGCCACGGGCCACCTCGGGACACGTCATGTCGGTGGTGGCCAGGGAGCCGACCGAGAGGGTGCCCGCCGAGGCCGCCCGGGACGGCTGCACGGTCATCGCGGCCGCCCCCTCGTTGCAGCCGGTCGACACGTCCAGCCGGGTCCCGTCGGTCCGGATCATCAGCTCCGCGCCCAGGTCGGTCGACACGGAGCTGATCACGTCGCCTTCCACCAGGCTCTCGAGCGTCCACCGGGTGCCCTCCACCGGCAGGTCGGCAACCTGCTCCAGGGTGAGCCCCTGGTCACCGCCGATGGTGAGGGTGGACCCGTCGAGGCTCATCGACGGCGAGGACGTCAGCAGCTCGGCCAGCCACTCGTCCTGGGCCTGGAGGTCCGCCGGGCACGCGATCATCGTCGTCGCCAGCTGGCCGGCCACATCCAGCTTCCCCTCGTGCCACCGGGCCGCGCCGCTCATCGCGTTGCACCCGGCCGAGGCGCCCAGCTGGCCGCCGGCGAAGCTCAGCGTGACGAGGGTGCCCTCGACGAGCTCGAACCCGCGGACCTCCGTGGACGTGTACGTCCGGCCCTCGAGGTCGTCACCCGACGCCGTGCCGTCGCCGGACGCGGGGGTGGTCGCGTCGCCGCACCCGGTGGCCGCGACCGCCAGCACCAGCACGAGTCCGGCGACCAGGCCCGTCCGGAGCTGCACCCCAGCGACCCTAGCGCCGTCGACCGGGTGGTCGGTCAGGACACCGCGTCGGGCACTCCCTCGTCCTCGCCGTCCCCGTCCTCCTCGACCAGCCCGCCGAACCCGACCACGTTGGTGAGCACCTCGCCGAAGGCGCCGGGGTCGGCGATGAGCCAGTTGTGGCTGCCCGGGACGGTGACGACCTCCGCCTCCCCGAGGACCGCCTGCATCGACAGCAGTGCGGCACGGGGCAGCAGCCGGTCCTGCTCGCCCCACACGACGACGACCGGGACACCGCGCCGCTTGAGCTGCTCCAGCTCGGCGATCAGGTTGGCGGTCCGGGCGATGTGGCCCACTCGCCAGAGCGCCCCGGGGTTGCGTGCGACGTTGGAGACCAGGTCCCGAGCGATGACCGGGATCACCCGGGTCAGCTGCCGCAGCGGCATCACGTCGGCCTGCAGGTGCAGCCCCCAGTCCCACAGCGGGCGCTCCCCCATCGACCGGACGACGGCACCCTCCTTCCATGCCGAGCCGCCGATCGAGTTCACGACGACGAGCTGCGCGACCAGGTCCGGGGCGTCGTGGGCGACCTGGATCGCGACCCCGCCGCCGAAGGAGTGCCCTACCAGCACCACCGGGTCCTCGATCCCCACAGCGGCGACGAAGTCACGGACCCAGCCGGCATAGCCGGCCAGCGTCGAGTCGTCCGGAGGCAGGTCGGGGGTGCCGCCGAAGCCCGGAAGCGCCGGAGCGTACACCGACCCCCCACGGGCGACCACCTGCTGCAGGGTCCGCCGGTACGCACGGTGGGCCAGCGCCCAGCCGTGCAGGAAGACCACGGGCGGCCCGTCCCCGGCGACGCCGTACTCGGCATCGCCACCCTGCACCGGGACGCGCCGCCACGACAGGTCGTTGCCTCGCGGGCCACGTGCCATCGTCCGTCCCTGCCTGCAGCGGAACCCCGTCGGCCCGATTCTGCTCAGGGCGGTGTGGCGGACGGCAGGGCCCAAAGGTCCGTACCGAGGGTCGGCCGACGGGCTTGACCGGCTCGGGGCGGCGACGGCACCGTGACCCAGGCACCCCCTGGAGGTCACGATGCCCGACCTGCTGATCCGTGGCGGCCTGCCGTGGGGGCGCCCCGACCGGCTCGACCTGCTCCTCGCGGACGGCCGGATCGCGGCCGTGGGTGCCGAGGCGTCGGCGCAAGCAGCGGACGCCGAGGTCGTGGACGCCGCCGGGCGGGTCGTCCTGCCCGGCCTGGTCGACGCGCACTGCCACCTGGACAAGACGCTGTGGGGGATGGCGTGGGTGTCTCACCTGGCGGGCGACGCGCTGGACGACCGCATCCGGCACGACCGGGAGCGCCGGGCCGCCCTGGGCATCCCCGATGTCGGGCGGATGACCGAGTTGATCACCACCATGAACGAGTACGGGACGACAGCCGTCCGCACCCACACCGACGTCGACCCGGACGCGGGACTCCGCGGTGTCGAGGCGGTGGTCGAGGTCGCCGAGCGGATGCGCGGCCGGGTCGACGTCCAGCAGGTCGCGTTCCCCCAGCACGGGCTGCTCACCAACCCGGGCACTGCCGACCTGCTCGAGGCGGCGGCCGGGCTCGGGATCGAGGTGGTCGGAGGCATCGACCCCGCGGGGATCGACGGGGACCCGGTCCGGCATCTCAACGTCGTCTTCGGCCTGGCGGACCGCCACGGCCTCATGGTCGACATCCACCTGCACGACCCGGGGACGCTGGGCGCATGGGAGCTGGACCTCGTGGTCGAGCGAACCCGGGCGCTGGGTCTCGCCGGGCGGGTGGCGGTGAGTCACGCGTATGCCTTCGCGGAGCTGGACCGGGGCCGTCAGGAACGGACCGCCGGAGCCCTGGCCGAGGCCGGTGTCGCGTTGGTGACCGCTGCGGTCTACGACTTCCCGGTGCCGCCGGTGCGGCTCCTGGCCGAGGCGGGGGTCACGCTGGCCTGCGGGCACGACGGGATCCGGGACCTGTGGGGCCCATACGGGACGGGAGACATGCTGGACCGGGCGATGCACCTCGCCTACCGCAGCACGTTCCGGCGCGACGAGGACATCGAGCTCGTCCTGCGGGCGGCCACGGCCGGGGGGGCGCGGCTGCTGGGCCGCCCGGACCCGACGTGGGAGGTCGGGGCCCCCGCCGACCTCGTCGTGGTCGACGCCCTCGGAGCGGCCCAGGCGGTCGTGGAGCGGCCGCGGGACCGGGTCGTCGTCAAGGCCGGACGCGTCGTCGCGGGCGGGTCGTCGTGGGCCCGACGCTGACCTCCTGGGCGGGACGCGGACGGTGAGCTCATCAGGCTGGACTGACCGTCCCCGGCTCGCGGGGCAGGTGGGCCAGGAACCAGTCCCGGGCGAGCCCGGCCACGCGTTCCAGCGTCCCCGGCTCCTCGAAGAGATGCGTCGCGCCGGGGACGACCTCCAGACGGCTCTCGCAGCGCAGCAGCTCTCGGGCGCGCTCGTTCAGGCGCAGGACCTGGGTGTCCCTGCCACCCACCACGAGCAGGGTGGGGGCGGTGACGTCGGGCAACCGGTCGCCCGCCAGGTCGGGCCGGCCCCCACGTGAGACGACCGCGCGCACCTCGTCACCGAGGTCGGCGGCGGCGGCGAGAGCCGCCGCGGCGCCCGTGCTGGCCCCGAAGTAGCCGACGGGCAGCCGCCCGACATCGGGGCGCCCGGACGCCCAACGGGTGGCGGCGGCCAGCCGCCCTGCGAGCAGGTCGACGTCGAAGACGGCCTCCCGCCGCCGGCCCTCGGCCTCGGTGAGCAGGTCGAACAGCAGCGTGGCCAGCCCCGCCTCGGCCAGGTCGGCCGCTACGGCCCGGTTGCGCGGGCTGGCCGCGCTGCTCCCGGACCCATGGGCGAAGGCGACCAGCCCGACCGGGTCGGCGGGCACCGAGAGGGTGCCGGGGAGGGGCACGCCTGCCGCGGTGACCGAGACGGCCTCCTCGACGACCGCCGGCTCCCTGTCCACCCCGCCGGAGGACCCCACGTCGGCCAGCTGGCGCCTCACCTCGTCGTCGGGGACGGGGTCGAAGGACGCGTACCAGGACCCGACCGAGAGGAACCACTCCGGGGCCTCGAGGCAGACGACCGCGTCCGCCAGCCGTTCCAGCCGGGCCACGGCGTCGGGCGGCGCCACGGGGACGGCGAGCACGATGCGCGCAGCACCTCGGGCCCGCAGCACCTGGACCGCGGCCTCCGCCGTGGACCCGGTGGCCAGCCCGTCGTCGACGAGCACCACCGTGCGGCCGGCGACGCGAACGGGCGGCCGGTCCCCGCGCAGGAGGGTCAGCCGCTCCTCGAGCTCGCCGCGGGCCCGCTCGGCGGCGTGCTCGAAGGTGCGGGCCGGGATCCGCCCGCTCGCCACGACCGGCCGGTTGACGACGGTGACGCCGTCCTCGCCGACCGCCCCCATCGCCAGCTCGGGCTGCTGGGGCACACCCACCTTGCGCACCACGACGACGTCCAACGGTGCTCCGAGGGCCTCGGCGACCTCGGCCGCCACCGGGACCCCGCCGCGGGGCAGGCCCATGACCACCACGTCCGGCCCGACCACGCCCTGCAGCCTGCGTCCCAGCGCGCGACCGGCTTCCGTACGGTCGCGGAACTGCACCGCACCCCCGTGTCCGCCCGACCGGTGCCACATCACACACCTCCCGATCCGCGTCGTCCCAGCCTCGTCCCCCAGGGCCCCGGGAGGAAGGGCCGAGGGACCTTCGCCCCTGACCCGGGCCCCTCCCCGTACGGGTGAATGGGGGTGAGGCGCCAGGAGGGCGGCGGCTTGGCGACCAAGCTCGTGGAGGAGGCGCCATGGCCGGGAAGTCGGTCCACGCGACCGTCATCGGCGGGCCACCGCGGCTGCGCGACTACGAGGCGGCCCGGCGTGACTTCTCCTGGGCCCGCGCCCGGGCAGAGCTTGCCGGCCTGCCGGACGGCGGGGTCAACATCGCGTACGAGGCGGTGGACCGGCACGTGGCCGACGGACGTGGCCACGCGCTGGCGCTGCGCCTCCTGGACCGGCAGGAGCGGCGGACCGACCTCACCTACCGCGAGCTCCAGCTGCTGACGAACCGCTTCGCCAACCTGCTGCGCCACCTCGACGTCGACCCAGGTGACCGGGTCTTCTCCCTCCTCCCGCGCGGGCCCGCGCTCTACGTGTCCGCCCTCGGCACGCTGCGCAACGGCAGCGTCTTCTCCCCGCTCTTCCCGGCCTTCGGCCCCGATCCCGTACGGCAGCGGCTCGAGCTCGGCGAGGCGAGGGCACTGGTGACGACGGCCCAGGCCTACCGCCGGAAGGTCCGGCCGCTCCTGGACCGGCTCTCCCACCTAGTCCAGGTGATCGTGGTCGGTGAGGACGCACCGGACGGCACGGTGTCGCTGGAGCACGGGCTGAAGGCGGTGTCGCCGGACTTCCACGTGGAGGGCACCGGACCCGAGGACGTCGCCCTGCTGCACTTCACCAGCGGGACCACGGGCCTGCCGAAGGGCGCCGTACACGTGCACGAGGCGGTGGTCGCCCACCGCGCGACGGCTGCGGCCGTTCTCGACCTCCGGGAGGGCGACGTCTTCTGGTGCACGGCGGACCCCGGCTGGGTCACGGGCACGTCGTACGGGATCGTCGCCCCGCTCGCGCTGGGCGTCACCACGGTCAGCGACGCGGGAGACTTCGACCCGCGGCGCTGGTACCGGATCCTCCAGGAGGAGCGCGTGACCGTCTGGTACACGGCCCCGACCGCGCTGCGCATGCTCATGCGGCACGGCTCGGCGCTGGCCCGGGAGTACGACCTGTCCGCCCTCCGGCACGTCGCCAGCGTCGGCGAGCCGCTGAACCCCGAGGTCGTCGTCTGGGGCGAGGAGGCCTTCGGCCGACCCGTCCACGACAACTGGTGGCAGACCGAGACCGGCGCCATCATGATCAGCAACTACCGGGCCATGCCCGTCCGGCCGGGCTCGATGGGGCGGCCGGTGCCCGGGATCGAGGCAGCCGTGCTCGCCAGGGGGGACGACGGACGGGCCCGGGTCACCGACGGCCACGTCCAGGTGCTCGAGGAACCGGGCCAGGTCGGGGAGCTCGCCCTTCGGATCCCCTGGCCGTCGATGTTCCGTGGCTACCTGCACGACGAGGAGCGCTACGGCCGCTGCTTCGCCGACGGCTGGTACCTCTCGGGCGACCTGGCCCGCGTGGACGCCGAGGGCTACTTCTGGTTCGTCGGCCGGGGCGACGACGTGATCAAGTCGGCGGGCCACCTGATCGGCCCCTTCGAGGTCGAGAGCGCGCTCATGGAGCACCCGCTCGTGGTCGAGGCCGGCGTCATCGGGGTGCCCGACCCGGTCGCCGGTGAGTTGGTCAAGGCCTTCGTCACGCTGGCCCCGGGGGCGGAACCCTCCGAGGAGGTGCGCCTGGACATCCTGGCCTTCGGCCGCCGGCGCCTCGGCTCGGTGGCCCCGCGCGACATCGCCTTCGACCAGCACCTCCCGCACACCCGCAGCGGCAAGGTGCTCCGGCGGCTGCTGCGCGCCCGGGAGCTCGGCCTGCCCGAGGGCGACCTGTCGACCCTGGAGCCGGCGACATGACCGGCCGGGGGCTGCTGCACGAGATGCTGCGGGTGCGCCGCTTCGAGGAGCGCTGCGTCGAGCTCTACAGCGCCGAGCGGATCCGCGGCTTCCTGCACCTCTACATCGGGGAGGAGGCCGTCGCAGTCGGCCTCATGTCGGCGCTGGAGCCCACCGACCCGGTCGTGTCCACCTACCGCGAGCACGGCCACGCGCTGGCCCGGGGCGTGCCGATGGACGCGGTCATGGCCGAGATGTTCGGCCGGGTGACCGGGTGCAGCCGCGGCCGCGGCGGGTCGATGCACCTCTTCGACGCGAGCCGCCGGTTCTACGGCGGCAACGCCATCGTCGCCGGGGGGCTGCCCCTCGCCGTGGGGCTGGCCCTCGCAGCCCGCATGCAGGGACGCCCCGAGGTCGTGGCCTGCTTCTTCGGCGACGGCGCCGTCGCCGAGGGCGAGTTCCACGAGTGCCTCAACCTCGCCGCCCTGTGGCGGCTGCCCGTGCTCTTCTGCTGCGAGAACAACCTGTACGCGATGGGCACGGCGATCGCCCGGGCGCAGGCCGAGACGGACCTGGCGCTGCGCGCCGCGTCGTACGGGATCGTGGCCTGGCCCGTCGACGGGATGGACGTGCTCGCGGTCCGGGAGGCGGCGCACCGCGCGGCGGACTCCGTCCGGTCGGGGGGCGGGCCCTGCTTCCTGGAGATGCGGACGTACCGCTTCCGCGCGCACTCCATGTACGACCCGGAGCGGTACCGCGACAAGGCCGAGGTCCAGGAGTGGCGGCGGCGCGACCCGATCACGCTGCTCACCGACCGGTTGCGCGCGGAGGACTCGCTGGGCGACGGTGACCTCGACGACCTGGAGAAGGAGGTGGCCACCGAGATCGACGCGGCCGTGGCCGCCGCCGAGGGCGCCCCGCTCGAGCCGGCGGAGGACCTGACTCGCTTCGTCCACTCCGATCCGGTGAGGACCCCATGACCGCGGCGCCGGCGACCGCGGTCGACACGACCTACCGCGAGGCCGTGCGGGAGGCGATCCGCGACGCCATGCGGCGCGACGACCGCGTCTTCCTCATGGGTGAGGACGTCGGCCGCTACGGCGGGTGCTTCGGGGTGAGCCTCGGGCTGCTCGAGGAGTTCGGGGAGGAACGCATCCGCGACACCCCGCTGTCGGAGTCGGCGTTCGTCGGCGCGGGCATCGGGGCGGCCCTGGCCGGGATGCGGCCGATCGTCGAGATCATGACGGTCAACTTCAGCCTGCTGGCCCTGGACCAGATCCTCAACAACGCCGCCACCCTGCTGCACATGTCCGGCGGTCAGCTGGCGGTCCCGCTCGTGATCCGGATGACTACCGGCGCCGGGCGGCAGCTCGCGGCCCAGCACTCGCACAGCCTCGAGGGTTGGTACGCGCACATCCCAGGGCTCCGGATCGTCGCCCCGGCGACCCTCGAGGACGCCCGCGGCATGCTCTGGACCGCCCTCTCCGACCCCGACCCGGTCATCGTCTTCGAGCACGGGTCCCTCTACAACGCCCGCGGCTCACTCCCATCGGACGCCGGCCCGGTGGACATCGACCACGCCGCCGTCCGGCGTGCGGGCCAGGACGTCACCCTCGTCACGTACGGGGGAACGCTGGGTACCACCCTCGCGGCGGCCGAGGAGCTGGCGGGGCAGGGCGTCGACGCCGAGGTGGTCGACCTGCGGACGCTGCGGCCGCTGGACGACGCCGCCGTGCTGGAATCGGTCCGCAGGACGCATCGCGCCGTGGTCGTCGACGAGGGGTGGCGCAGCGGGAGCCTCTCGGCCGAGGTCTCCGCACGCATCACGGAGCAGGCCTTCTACGACCTCGACGCCCAGGTGGAACGCGTGTGCAGTGTCGAGGTGCCCATGCCCTACGCCAAGCACCTCGAGGACGCCGCCCTGCCGCAGGTCACTGACGTCGTGGCCGCCGCCCGCAGGACGGTGGGGTGACGTGGGCGACTTCCGGATGCCCTCGCTGGGCGCGGACATGGACGAGGGGACGCTGCTGGAGTGGCTCGTCCACCCCGGCGACCCGGTGCACCGAGGCGACGTCGTGGCGGTGGTGGACACGTCCAAGGCCGCGATCGAGGTGGAGTGCTTCGAGGAGGGCGTGGTCGACGACCTCCTCGTCGAGCCGGGCACCCGGGTGCCCGTTGGCACGCCGCTGGCGCGGATCAGCACCGACGGTGCGGTGCGGGCCGCCGTCCCTCCATCACCGGTCACTGTCTCCGTGCCACCGGCCACCGCCGCTCCACCCACGCACGACGAGCACGTCACGGCGTCGCCCCTGGTCCGCCGGCTGGCCGCCGAGGCCGGCGTAGACGTGGAGACGGTCCACGGCACCGGTCACGGTGGACGGGTGACGCGCGCCGACGTGCAGGCCGCGGCTTCTGCGGCTCCGCCTGCCCCGAAGCTGCGTCGCCCGGTCACCGTTCCCCCAGAGCGCGCAGAGGTGACCGAGCGCCGCCGGGTGACCCCGTATGCGCGGCGCCTTGCCGCGGGGCTTGGTGTGGACCTCGCGACCGTCGTGCCCCTGGGCGGCCCCGATGAGCCGGTGCGTGCGGCGGACGTCCGGGCGGCGGCCGGCGGCCCGTCGACTCCCCCCGCCGCAGCGGTTGACGCGCCGACCGAGCCGGCACCGGCTCCCCCGACGACACCGCCACCGCGTGCCGCGGCCGCCGCCGGCATCCGGGACACCATCGCCCGGCTGATGGCCCGGTCCAAGCGGGAGATCCCGCACTACTACCTGACCCAGACCGTCGACCTGCAGGCCGCACTGACCTGGATGGGCGACCGCAACCGCGAGCTCCCGGTGGGCGAACGCCTCCTGCCGGCCGCCCTCCTCCTGCGAGCGACCGCCCTGGCCGTGAGCGACGTCCCGGCGCTCAACGGCTTCTGGGTGGACGGCGCCTTCGTCCCCGCGTCCGGCGTTCACGTCGGGGTTGCGGTGTCGCTGCGCGGGGCGGGCTGGTCGCGCCGGCGATCCACGACGCCGACCGGCTCGGGGTGGTCGAGCTCATGGCCGCGCTCAAGGACCTCGCCCTGCGCGTCCGGGCCGGAACGTTGCGGGGCAGCGAGCTGAGCGACCCCACGATCACCGTGACCAACCTCGGCGACCAGGGCGTCGAGTCGGTGCACGGCGTCATCCACCCGCCGCAGGTCGCCCTCGTCGGCTTCGGGCAGGTGCAGCGCCGACCGTGGGCCGTCGACGGGCTGATCGGGGTCCGGCCGCTCGTCGTCGCGACGCTGGCGGCGGACCACCGAGCGACCGACGGCTTCACCGGCGCCCGGCTGCTGGACCGGATCGACCGCCTGCTGCAGAGACCGGAGGAGCTGTGACACGCGACCAGGCCAGGGGTGTGCTCGAGTCCGCTCTGCTGCGCATCGTCCCCGACGCCGATATCGGTTCGATCGGCGCCGACGACGACCTGCGCGAGACGCTCGAGCTCGACTCCCTCGACTTCCTCTCGCTGGTCGAGACCCTGAGTCGAGACACCGGGGTCCGGCTGGACGAGGACGACTACCCGCGGCTGACGACCGTGCGGTCGACCGTGGATCTGCTGACCAGCCGGGGCTGAGCGCGCCCACAACGCTCGGCGAGAGTGGTGGTCGGTCATCGCACCGGCTGTGCGCGGATCCGCGGATGCTGGCCCTCCAACCTGCACCGTCTGCGCTGGCCGCCCCGGGTCGTTCAGACGTCGATCCGCATCACGACCCGGCGAAGCGTCGGTCTGCTGACCTCGGTGAACCCGGCGGCGGCGAAGGTCTCGCGGGTGCCGACGTGGAGCTCTTCCAGGATGACCTCCTTCGTGGTCATCGGGTAGCCCTCGATCGCCCGGGCGCCTCGCTCGCGAGCGAAGTCCACGGCGGCCCGCGCCATGGCGCGGCTGACACCGCGTCGCCGGAACCCGGCCCGCGTGAACAGGCAGGTCACCGCCCAGACGCTGTCATCGATCTTGTCCTCCGCTCGCCCCGCCCAGGGAACGCGGCTGTTGCGCAGCAGGCCGGGGTAGGCGGTGCGCGGCTCGACCGCGCACCAGCCGACCGGCTCGTCGTCCAGATAGGCGACCAGGCCGCTGGTCGTGTCCGACTCCCGATGACCGGCCTCGGTCTGCTGGCGAAGCCGATGGGCGCGTTCCTCGACCGGGAACGAGGCGAACGACTCCCTGGGCCGCAGCTTGTACCGCTGGCACTGACACCGCGACGCCTGGCCGCGCGTACCGAAGACCGTCTGCAGGTCCTCCCAGCTCACCTCGTTGGCCGGCACGATGGAGATCCCCGCTGCAGGCATACGCGCGATTCTGCAACGTCGCGGGGTTCTGGGAACGCGCGGTGCGGAGTCGGTAAGCCCTTCTCGATGCGTCAGGTGCCGAGGCCCCTGGGTGACTTCCACTTGCTGGCGGTCCCGCTGGGACCCGTGGTCAGCGGGTGCCGGGTGGTCGGTGTCCGGTGTTGCGCGAGGGCCGGCGGGCCGGGTCGAGCCAGGCGGGGTGGGTGGAGTCGGGTCGGCCCTCGCCGGCCATCAGCACGTCCATTGGCCGCGGTGGATGACCTGGTGTCGGCCGCACAGCAGCACACCGTTGGAGAGGTCGGTGGGTCCGCCGTCGGCCCGATGTCGCAGGTGGTGCGCGTCGCACCACGCGGCCCACCGGTCGCAGCCGGGGAAGGGCGCGCCCGTCGCCGTCGCGCGGGGAGAGTGCGCGGCGTTGGGCGGGGGTGAACAACCGTCGGGTGCGGCCCACATCCAACGGGACGGAGTCGCCGTCGAGCACGGCCGGGACGATGCGGGCGGCGCAGGCCCACCGGCGGGCCGCCGTGGCGGTGTCGGCGACCGGGTGGGCCCCGCCCGCGGATCACCGGGCCACCACCAGGCCGCTGGGGCCATCACCAGGCGCGCACCCCTCGTGATGACCCCACCAGGGTGGTGAACGTGGTCGTTCGGGGCCAGGCCGACCTCGGCAGGCCAGGATCGGGACGTGCACGCAGACCTCCGAGCTGCCACCGTCCTGGCGGTCCTCCTCGTCGCACTCGTGGCGGTGCACCTGTGGGGGCATCGCGCCACGGCACGGTCCCGCCTCGTCGGCGGTCCGGTCGTCGCCCTCCTGCTCCTGACATTCGGCCTCGCTGCCGGGCTGTCCTGGGCCGACCTGGGCCTCGCGCCGGAGTCGGTTCCGGCGGGCGTTGCCGTCGGCCTCGTCGCGGGGGTGGTGGTGGCCGTGGCGTACGGGGTGGCGTTGGCGGTCCCCCGGGTCCGCCGCGCGATCCGCGACGAGCGCTACCGGATGCCGCCGGGAATGGCGGCTCGCACGGCACTCGTCCTCGTCCCGCTCGCCACGGTGCTCCCCGAGGAGGTCGCCTTCCGGGGCGTGCTCTGGGGCCAGCTCGCGCAGTGGCGCGGCGAGCTGTGGGCGACCGCCGGCTCCGCCGCCCTCTTCGGCCTGTGGCACGTGCTGCCAGCCCTGGAGATGGCCCGCCGCAACGTGCTGCTCCGCGGCCGCGGTGGTCGCACCGCCCTCCTCACCATCGCGGCCACGGTCGTCGCGACGGCCTTCGCGGGCGTGCTGCTGGCCGAGCTCCGCCACCGTACGGGGAGTCTGCTGGCGCCGGTCGGCCTGCACTGGGCGGTCAACGGCCTCGGCGTGCTCGCGGCCGCTTGGGCATGGCGGATCGAGGGGGAGACCCCTCCTCCGGACGGTCGAACCTCGAGCCGGGGCTAACGGCCCTGGGGCCGGGGCGTCCCCAGGGGTTGCATGGAGCGTGATGACCCCGGCGACGGCGTAAGGCGGCGACCGGGCAGCGATGGAGGTGTCCCATGGCCGTGACCGCTCCCGAGACGACCGCCCCGGAGCACTCCTCGGCCGTCGACGACCAGGCCGCCAGGGCGCGGCAGGCGGCCGAGCAGTTCCGTGCGCTGGACCAGCAGCAGGTCGACGCGATCGTCGCCGCGATGGTGCGCGCAGGGATCATGCACGCGGTCGAGATCGCCGAGCTCGCCGTGCAGGAGACCGGCTTCGGCGTCTTCGAGGACAAGGTGGTGAAGAACTACCTCGCCACGGAGTTCCTCTACGACTACCTGCGCGACAAGAAGACCGTCGGCGTCATCGACGAGGACCCCGAGCTCGGCATCCAGCACGTGGCCGAGCCGATCGGCGTCATCCTGGCGATCACGCCGATCACCAATCCGACGTCCACGGTGCTGTTCAAGGCGATCTGTGCCGCGAAGACCCGCAACGCGATCCTGTTCCGGCCGCACCCAATGGCGGTCCGCTGCGCGACACGGGTGGTGGAGGTGCTGCGTGAGGCAGGTGAGGCCGCCGGTATGCCTCCCGGAGCCCTGAGCCTGATCGAGGACGCGCGGCACGAGGTCACCCACTACCTGTTCACTCACCCGGACGTGGACTTCGTCTGGACCACGGGCGGACAGAAGATCGTCGCCCTGACCAACGCCTCCGGCAAGCCGTCGGTGTCGGTCGGCCCCGGTAACGCGCCCTGCTATGTGCACCGCACGGCCGACATCCGTGGCGTGGTCGTCGACGTCCTCATCTCCAAGACCTTCGACGCCTCGGTCATCTGCCCGGCCGAGCAGACGCTGATCGTCGACGACGAGGTGTACGACGAGGTGGTCGCCGAGTTCGTCCGCATGGGTGCGTACTTGCTCAGCATCGGCGAGGAGGAGAAGCTCACGGACTTCGTCTTCGGCTGCGGCACCCCGGTGAACCTGGCCGCCCTCGGCCAGATGGCTCCCGAGCTGGCCCGCCGGGCCGGCATGGACGTGCCCGAGAGCTCCAAGGTGCTGCTCGCGCCCCTGCCGTCCGACCCCGTCGAGCTCGGGGCCCACCCGCTCTGCCGCGAGAAGCTCATGCCCGTCCTCGGCCTGGTCCGTGCAACGTCCGTGGACAACGCGATCGATTGCGCCGTCACGGTCACGGAGCACGGCGGTCTCGGGCACACGTCCAGCATCTACGCCCGGGACGACGAGGTCGTCCGGCGCTACTCGCAGGCCGTCCGCACCGGCCGCATCCTGGTCAACGCGCCGACCGCCGTCGGCGCCTTGGGGGGCATCTACAACTCGCTCGCACCGACGTTCTCGCTCGGTTGCGGCACCTGGGGAGGGTCGAGCACCACGGAGAACGTCAACTACAAGCACCTGCTCAACATCAAGACGGTGTCGCGGCGGAAGAGCCCACCCCAGTGGTTCCGGGCACCGTCCGACATCTTCTTCAACGTCGGAGCCCTCGAGAACCTGCGGACGCTCCCGTACGGGCGGGTCCTGCTGGTCACCGACCCGGTGCTCGAGGCGGCGGGCGTCGACGAGCAGGTGCGCTCGTACCTGGACGCCCCCTATGTCAAGGTCTTCTCCAGCATCCAGCCCGAGCCGGACGAGGCCACGGTGAAGGCCGGCGTGGCGATGATGGACGAGTTGCGGCCCGACGTCGTCGTCGCCGTCGGTGGCGGCTCGGTGCTGGACGCGGCCAAGGCCATGCGGTTGTTCTACGAGCACCCCGAGCTCAGCTTCGACGAGCTGGCGTTGCCCTTCCTCGACCCTCGCAAGCGGGTCGCCCGGTACCCCACCGACAACCACAGCGTGGGTCTCGTGGCGATCCCGACGACGGCCGGAACGGGCTCGGAGGTCTCCCCGGCCGCCGTCATCACCAGCGGGCGCCGCAAGGCGACGCTGGTCGACTACTGCCTGCTGCCGGACATGGCCATCGTGGATCCGACGCTCACCCTGTCGCTGCCGCCGGGGGCGACGGCCGACACCGGGCTCGACGCGTTGACCCACGCCCTCGAGGGAGCGGTGTCGATCTTCTCCTCGCCGTACAGCGACGCCTTCTGCATGCAGGCGATCCGGCTGATCCTGCAGTGGCTGCCGCGCGCGGTGTCGCACCCTGACGACATCGAAGCCCGGACCGCGATGGCGAACGCCTCGACGATGGCCGGCCTGGCCTTCTCCAACGCCTTCCTCGGCGTCAACCACGCGATGGCACATGCCGTCGGGGCCAGGCTGCACATCGCGCACGGACGGGCCAACGCTGTGCTCCTGCCGCACGTGCTTCGCTACAACGCGTCGCTGCCGTCCAAGTTCATGCCCGCACCCGGCTACTCGCACTACGTCGCACCGGAGAAGTACGCGCAGGTGGGCTACATCCTCTTCGGCGGTCACAGCGAGGAAGAACGCCGTCAGCGGCTCTTCGACGCGGTTGACTCGCTGATCGAGGAGGTCGGACTGCCGCGCTCGTTCCGTGACGCCGGCATCCGGGAGGCGGACTTCCTGGCCGCCCTGCCCGACCTCGTCGCCGACGCCTTCTCCGACATCTGCATCCGCACCAACCCGCGGATGCCACTCGTCAGCGAGCTCGAGGACCTGCTGACCCGTGCGTACCACGGGACCGAAGGGACGCCGGACTGACGTCGGCACCCCCGTACGAGAGGGATGGGGCGCGCCTCACGAGGGTTCCCCGAGCCCCAGCACGGGTACGGACGGGTGCTGATGGGACCTGTGACGGAGGACCGGCTCGTCGGCGGGCGCTACCGGTTGGGACGTGAGCTCGGCCGCGGCGGCATGGGCACCGTCTGGGCCGCCCGCGACGAGGTGCTGGGCCGTGACGTCGCGATCAAGGAGGTGGTGGCCCCGCCGTCGCTGTCAGCCGAGGAACGCCGGCTGGTACGGGAGCGGACCCTGCGCGAGGCCAGGGCGGCCGCCCAGGTGAGCTGCTCCACCGCCGTCACCGTCTACGACGTCGTCGAGGAGGCCGACCGGCCCTGGGTGGTCATGGAGCTCCTCCCCACGCGCAGCCTTGCCGACCTGCTCCGGGAGGAGGGCACCCTCAGCCCCCGCCGCGCCGCCGAGGTGGGGTTGGACGTGCTGGCCGCGCTCACCGCTGCGCACGAGGCAGGCGTGCTGCACCGCGACGTCAAGCCGAGCAACGTCATGGTCGATGACGGTCGCGTCGTCCTGGCCGACTTCGGGATCGCCACCCTCGAGGGCGATCCCTCGCTGACCAGCAGCGGCATGCTGGTGGGGTCTCCCTCCTACATGGCCCCCGAGCGGGCCCGCGGCCACGGGCCGCTGCCGGCGTCGGACCTGTGGTCCCTCGGAGCGACCCTGTTCACCGCTGTCGAAGGGCGTGCACCCTTCGAGAGGGACAGCCAGCTGGCCACGTTGGCCGCCGTGGTGGGCGAGGACACGCCGCGCGCACCGGCGGCGGGGCCGCTCGAACCGGTGCTGCTGGCCCTGCTGGCCAAGGACCCCGACGAACGGCCCGACCCGGCCCGGCTCCGCGACATGCTCGAGGCCGTCGTGCGGTCCCCCGAGGCGGAGCGGCCGCGGAGTGCCCGGCCGGCGCCGGCGCCGGTCTCCGACGCGACGACGCCGATCCCCGTGGTCGTCGCACCCACGCACCGCCGCCGGTTACGGCCGGTCCTCGCACTCCTCGTGGCGGCGCTGCTGGTCGCCGCCGGTGCGCTGGCCGTCACCGACGCCATGCGGGAGCCGTCGGGCGAACCGGGCGTCGCCACGGGCCCGCCCGACCCGGGAGACGAGGGCGGGACCTCCGACGAGGCACCGCCGGACGAGCCGGCCGCCGTCGACGAGCCGGCGGGGGGTTCGGAGGCCGACCCGCCCGCCGAGGAGGCACCTCCGGACCAGCGTGAGCAGGCACCCGCCGACGAGGCACCTCCGGACCAGGGCGAGCAGGCACCCGCCGACTCCCTGCCGCCCGGCTACGTTCTGCACGAGGACCCCACCGGCTTCCGCATCGGCGTCCCCGAGGGGTGGGAGCCGTCCACCGACGGGCCGCGCACGTACTTCCGCGACCCTGAGAGCTCCCGTTACCTCATGGTGGACCAGACCACGGAGCCCGCCGACGACGCGCTCGCCGACTGGGAGGCGAACGAGCAGGCCGTGTCCCAGCGCCTGACCGACTACGAGCGGGTGTCGATGGAGAGGGTGGACTACCGCGACTACGACGCGGTCGACTGGGAGTTCACCTTCGCGGGCGACGGCGACCGGATCCACGTGGTCAACCGCAACGTGCGCGTGGACGACGAGCGGGCCTACGCCATCTACTGGTCGACGCCGGACTCCCGGTGGGACGAGAGCTTCGGCGTCTTCGAGGTCGCCGTGCAGAGCTTCCGACCGGCCGGCGGCTGAGCCACCGCCGGTCACCCGCATCCGCCGCCGGGCCCTGTCGCCCGACCGATCGTGGTGGCGACCCCGGTCAGCGCTCCTCGTGCGTCGGATCCGCGTCGTGCGGGAGGTCCGCGCCCGGGGCCCTGTCGCTGGAGGTACCGAGACCGGTCTCCCCCGGCTCCGGGTGCACCATCCCGTCCTGCTGACGCCACGTCTCGAGGATCTCCGGCGACGCGTACTCCGCGTCGATCTCGCGGGCGTCTTCGCCCGGTTGCGCTCCCGGCCTGGTCCGCCGGTCGTCGGTCACCTCGCCGGGACGCTGCTCTGGGTCGGTCACTGCTCCTCCTCGTACGGAGTTCGGACGACGTCAGGCGGCCTGCTGCGGGGGCTCGTGCTGCTCCCGTACGAACGACCGGGGGTTGGAGTTGGCCGCCGGGTTGGTGTCGAGCCAGCGCCGGACGCCGGACGGGTCTCGCCGCTCGAGCTCGGCCAGCACGGCCTCACGCACCCGGAGCAGCCTGGCCACGAGGTCCGGGCGCGTGGCACGGGCGATCTCGGCGCCGGTGTCGGCCCAGACCCGGCACAGCTCGGCGGTCGACCGTTCGGCCAGCTGCTCCTCGACGGACCGGCCTCGGAGCCGGGAAGCGCCGGCCGGGCGGACGACGTCGGTGGCCGCCTCGGTCGGCCTGACGTGGCGGAGCACGACCAGGGCCACCACCGCCGCGGACGCGACCAGCACGATCGAGCCGCCGATCCCGGCCGCCCCGGAAAGCGCGAGCACCCACAGTGCGACGGTGCCGGCCACGAGCGGCGGGGAGGCCGACGGGAGCACCGACCAGCGGAGCGCACCGGTCACGACGCCCGCCGCCGCGGTGAGGAAGCCGACCCGGAGGAGCAGGGTGGTGAGCTCACCACCGGCGACGGCGAGCGCCACGCCCAGGAGAGCGAGCGAGACGAGCGGCACGAGCGCCGCGGCCCGCAGGACTGCGATGGTCCGGTGGTTCACGATCACGCCTCCTGGGCGTCCAGTACGAGCTCGGACGCTGGGCGCGGCCGGTGGTCACGTACCGGAGGGCGATGCGTACTGGGTCGGTTGTGGTCTCCCGTGTACCCAGGAGACGACCGCCTCGCACCTCCGCGACCTCGATCGTTTCCCGGTCATCCGTCGGTGTGCCCGAGGGGTCAGCGGGGTACGGTCCGCTCAGCGCTTGAGCAGCGAGGCGCGGTCCGACCGTCGAGAGCCCACGGAGCCCGCCTTGCCCGAGCACCACGCACTGTTCCCGTTCCAGACGCAGCGAACGTCCGCCCGGGAGGTGTCCCGGTGAGGATCGCCATGGTCGTCGAGCCGGCCGACGAGGGCTGGGCGCACCTGCTGACGGGGGATCCGGTGGAGGCCGTCACGGCCCACGTGCTCGGGCTGTCACGAGGGCTGGCCGCCCGGGGCCACGACGTGGTCGTCCACATCCGGCGGGCGGACGGCACGCAACCCGATCGGGTGCTCACCGCGTCTGGCGTCGTCCTCTCGCGGCTGCCGGCCGGGCCGACCCATCCGCTCCCGGACGAGGACCGGCTCCGCGTCGTACCCGAGCTGAGCCGCCGACTGGCCGACGCGTGGGCGAGGGAGAGGCCGGACGTCGTCCACGCCCACGGGTGGCAGGCCGGCCTGGCCACCCTCGCCGCCGCGCAGCTGCTGCCGGACCGGTCGACGCGGCCCGTGGTGGTCCAGACGTTCCACGGCCCGACCCTCGGTCGCAGCGCCGACGGACGCGCGCCGGGCCGTTCCCCTTCCACGGCGAGTCTCTCCCGCAGACGGCTCGAGGCGGCGATCGCCCGCGGCGTGGACCGGCTCGTCGCTCTGTCCGCGGATGAGGTCGACCGCCTGCTCACGCTCGGCGCAACCCGGCTCGCCGTCGAGGTGGTGCCCACCGGGGTGGATCCAGCCACCTACCCGCCGGCACGAGCGCTTGCCGACTCCGGCGCCCGGCTCCTCGTGGTGAGCGGTCTCGCGGTGGAGGAGCGCACAGACACGGCCGTGCGCGCCCTCCGGGCGGTTCCCGCAGCGGAGCTGCTGGTCGTCGGCGGGCCCCCGGCGGAAGGCCTGGCGCACCACCGCGACGCGCGTCGGCTGCAGGACCTCGCGCGCCGGTGCCGGGTCCAGGACCGGGTCCGCCTGCTCGGTGCTGTGCCACGAGGTGACCTGCCGGCCCTACTGCGCGCCACCGACGTGCTGGTCAGCACCGACGTGCACGAGCCGTCGGGCCGGTACGTGCTCGAGGCGA
>DASTQL010000079.1:0-21433 GCA_035761805.1 Jiangellales bacterium
CTGGCTCTCCACCCGGACCTTCGACGCCCCGACCGGCCAGCCGACCGCCCAGCCGACGGGCGAGCGGGCCCGGACCACCGTGCCCGCCGCCCGGACCGCGGTCTGAGGCGCCCGGACGCCGGCTGGGCGAGCCCCTGGAGCGTCGCAGGCAATGGGCTGGGCACGTGCCGCGGCAAATGGCAGGGCGGGGCGGTGGCCGCCGAGGGCGAGCATGGCAAATGGGCACCGAGCCAGGTGCATACACCTGGCTCGGCACCCATCTAGGCGGCTGCCGTGATCATTGCGTGGGGGGCACAGGTCACAGGGAGGCGGTCATCCGGCGCCAGGCCGGGAGACCGGTGCGCATGACGGTGGTGACCCGCCGGTCGTCGGGCTCCACGAGCCGGACCCGGGCCAGGGCGGAGGTCGCGCGCGCCCCGTCGCCCGCCGGCACCACGACGTCGCCCCAGGCGCCGTCCGGGCCCACGACGACGAGGCGGGCCCACCGGTCGCCGAGCCCGACGAGGTAGCCGTCGACCTCCTGGCCCCGACCGGCCCCGTGCTCGGCCGCGAAGGCCCGGACCCGCCGGGCGGCCCGGACGGTCGCCGGATCCGTGGCGGTGCCACGCCGGTGCCGCGAGACGCGCACCCCCGCGAGTCCGGCCGCCCCGAGCACCGTCCCGACGGACAGCGCGACGACCGAACCGGCGAGCACACCGGCGACCGCGCCCAGCAGGCCACCCATCAGCGGACCCGGCCACCAGGCCGGCGTCGGTGGTGGCGCGCCCGGCGGCAACGCCAGGTCGTCGTCCAGCCACCCCTCCGCCCTCACCAGGAACGCGTCCGCTGCCACGAGGACCGCGCCGACGCAGACGAGGGTGGTGACCGCCACTCCCGGGCCCGAGGCGAGCGCCCATCCCGCGCCCCCGACCAGGAGGAGCAGGCCGAGCCGGCTCAGGCTGCGGTCGGGACCCATGTCGCGCAGCGTAGCCAGCGGTGTCGTCAGCCGAGGACGAGCACGTCGAGCACCACGGCGAGGAACACCACGGTGAGATACGTGATCGAGCCGTGGAAGAGCCGCATGGGGGCGAGCGCGGCGCCGACGGCACCGCGCCGGGCCCGGGTCAACAGGTGGTGCGCCTCCGCCAGGAACCATGCACCGGCCACCACGGCGACGGCCGGGTAGAGCCAGCCGGTGCCGGCGACCGGCCAGAGCGCCAGGGACGCCGCGACCATCGCCCCGGAGTACGCGACGATCTGCCTCGCCACGATCACGTCGCCAGCGACGACAGGGAGCATCGGCACGCCGGCCCGCGCGTAGTCCGCCCGGAACCGCATGGCCAGCGGCCAGTAGTGCGGCGGCGTCCAGAAGAACACCACCAGGAAGAGGACCACCGGGGGCCAGCCCAGGCTGCCGGTGACCGCTGCCCACCCGATCAGCGTCGGCATGCACCCGGCGACGCCGCCCCAGACGATGTTCTGCGGGGTCCGCCGCTTGAGCAGGACGGTGTAGACGAGGAGGTAGAACGCGTTGGCCGCCACCGTCAGGGCGGCGGCCAGCGGGTTGACCCAGGCGAGCATGACGGCCACCGCCGCGACCAGCAGGGCCACCCCGTAGACGAGGGCGCTGCGCGGGGAGACCACGGTGGTGGGCAGCGGCCGGTGGCTGGTGCGGTGCATGAGGGCGTCGATGTCGCGCTCCAGCACCTGGTTGAGGGCGTGCGCGCTCCCGGCGGCCAGCGTTCCCCCGACCAGCGTGGCCGCCACGAGTCCCAGTGGGGGGATGCCCCGCTGTGCGAGCACCATGGCCGGCACGGTCGTCACGAGCAGGAGCTCGATGATGCGCGGCTTGGTGAGCGCGACGTAGGCACCCACCGTCGAGCGCCAGCCACGTGCCGCCCCGGCGCGCCCCGTGGCCCGGCCCGCGGCCGTACGGGGGTCGACTGCCGTCAACGAGCACCTCGGGGGTCGGAGCGGCGCGACGGGCGTGCCGAGGGCACGTCGCTGCGAGGACACCGGGAGTCTAGCGACGGCGGACCTCCCGCACGGGACGTGGGCGCGTCCCGTGACGGCGGTCACGGGTAGGCTCGCTCCCGGCGGTGATCACCCGGTTCCCGGGCCGGGACGGCGGGTACGTCACGGCCAGCGCGCCCGCCGCGCCCGACAGGTCCGCGACCCCTCGGGAAGGACTCGACCGGTGACCAACGACTCCCGCGCACTCCACTGGACCGAGCTGGACCGCCGGGCGGTCGACACCGTCCGCACCCTGGCGATGGACGCCGTGCAGAAGGTCGGCAACGGCCACCCGGGCACCGCGATGAGCCTCGCCCCGGCGGCGTACCTGCTCTACCAGCAGGTGATGCGGCACGACCCGAGCGACCCCTCGTGGATCGGTCGGGACCGGTTCGTGCTGTCGGCGGGCCACACCAGCCTGACGCTCTACATCCAGCTGTACCTGTCCGGCTACGGCGTCGGGCTGGACGACCTGAAGTCCCTGCGCACCTGGGGGTCGCTGACGCCGGGCCACCCCGAGTACACGCCGGGGCACCCCGAGCACCCGAGCACGCCCGGTGTCGAGACCACGACCGGCCCCCTGGGCCAGGGCATCGGCAACGCGGTAGGCATGGCCATGGCCGCGCGCCGCGAGCGTGGCCTGCTCGACCCGGACGCCGCGCCCGGGGAGAGCCCGTTCGACCGGACGGTCTACTGCCTCGCCTCCGACGGCGACATGCAGGAGGGTGTCGCCTCCGAGGCCTCGTCGATCGCCGGTCACCAGCGGCTGGGCAACCTCGTCCTGATCTACGACGACAACGCCATCTCCATCGAGGACGACACCAACATCGCCTTCAGCGAGGACGTCGTGGCCCGCTACGCGGCGTACGGATGGCACGTGCAGCGGGTCGACTGGCGCCGCGGCGACGGCACGTACGAGGAGGACGTCGAGGCCCTCCACGCTGCGCTGCTCGCCGCCCGGGCCGAGACCGACCGCCCGTCCTTCATCGCCATCCGCACGATCATCGCCTGGCCGGCGCCCAACGCGCAGAACACCGGGAAGGCGCACGGCTCGGCGCTCGGTGCCGACGAGGTCGCGGCGACCAAGCGGATCCTGGGGCTCGACCCCGACACGTCCTTCCACGTCGCCGACGACGTGCTGGCCCACGCGCGTCAGGTCGTCGACCGGGGGCGCGCGCTGCGGGCCGAGTGGGAGCAGGGCTACACCGCCTGGCGGGAGCGCGAGCCGGAGCGCGCCCGCCTGCTCGACCGGCTGCGGCGGAGGGTCCTGCCCGAGGGCTGGACCGACGCCCTGCCCACCTTCGAGCCCGGCACCGACATGGCCACCCGCAAGGCGTCCGGCCTGGTGCTGTCGGCGATCACGCCGCACCTGCCCGAGCTGTGGGGCGGCTCCGCCGACCTCGCCGAGAGCAACAACACGACGCCCGAGGGCGAGCTGTCCTTCGTCCCCCCGGACCACTCGACCAAGATGTTCCCCGGGGACTGGTACGGGCGGGTGCTGCACTTCGGGATCCGCGAGCACGGCATGGGCGCGATCCTCAACGGGATCGCCCTGGGACTCACCCGCCCGTACGGAGGCACGTTCCTCGTCTTCAGCGACTACATGCGACCGTCGGTCCGGCTGGCGGCGCTCATGGGCGTGCCGGTGACGTACGTGTGGACGCACGACTCGATCGGGCTCGGCGAGGACGGCCCGACGCACCAGCCGGTCGAGCACCTGGCGGCGCTGCGCGCGATCCCCGACCTGCACGTCGTCCGGCCGGCCGACGCCAACGAGACCGCCGTCGCGTGGCGCACGGTGCTGGAGCGCACGGACCGCCCCGCCGGCCTCTGCCTGACCCGGCAGAACGTCCCCACCTTCCCCCGGGGCGACGGCTGGGGCTCGGTGGAGGGCGTGGCCCGCGGTGCCTACGTCCTGCGCGAGCTGGGCGAGGGTGACACGCCGGACGTCCTCCTCGTCGGGACCGGGTCGGAGGTCCAGCTGGCCGTCGCCGCGGCCGAGCAGCTGGCGGCCGACGGTCTGCGCGTGCGCGTCGTCTCGATGCCCTGCCGCGAGTGGTTCGACGAGCAGGACCCGAGCTACCGCGAGTCCGTCCTCCCGCCGTCGGTCCGCGCCCGGGTCTCGGTGGAGGCCGGCGTCGCCCAGTGCTGGCACGACGTCATCGGCGACGCAGGACGCCACGTCGGCGTCGACCGCTTCGGCGCGTCGGCCGACTACAAGACCATCTTCAGCGAGCTCGGCGTGACCGCTGACACCGTGGTCGACGCCGCCCGCGAGAGCATCGCTGCGGCGGGCGGCACCTGACCCTCGGCCGTCCCGCCCGGCCCGCACACCAGGAGGAGCACCATGACAGGCCACCACGACCCGCTGGCGCGACTCTCCGCGGAGGGCGTGTCCGTCTGGCTCGACGACATCTCCCGTGACCGCCTGCTCACCGGCAACCTGCGCCGGCTCGTCGACGAGCGGCATGTCGTGGGCGTGACCAGCAACCCCTCGATCTTCCAGGCCGCGGTCACGAAGAGCAGCGCGTACGACGCGCAGCTCGACGCCCTGCGCCAGGTCGGGGCGGACGCGGAGCACGCCGTCCGGGACATCACCACCGAGGACGTCCGCAACGGCTGCGACCTGCTGGCCGAGCTGGCCCAGCGGAGGCCCGGCGACGGGCGCGTGTCGCTCGAGGTGGACCCCCGGCTGGCCCGCGAGACCGACGCCACGATCGCGCAGGCGCGCGAGCTGTGGGGGCTCGTCGGACGGCCGAACCTCTACATCAAGATCCCCGCCACGCAGGAGGGCCTGCCGGCGATCACCACGGCGATCGCCGAGGGCATCAGCGTCAACGTCACGCTGATCTTCGCGCTCGAGCGCTACCGCGCCGTCATGGAGGCCTACGCGGCCGGCCTGGAGCGCCGGCTCGACGCCGGGGAGTCCCTGGACGGGATCGCCTCCGTCGCGTCGTTCTTCGTCAGCAGGGTCGACACCGAGGTGGACAAGCGCCTCGACACGACGGGCGGTGACCGGGCCGCCGGCCTCAAGGGCCGGGCCGCGGTCGCGAACGCCCGGCTGGCCTACGCCGCGCACGAGGCGTTCGTGTCCACGGAGCGCTGGGGGCGGCTGGAGTCAGCGGGGGCCGCCCGGCAGCGCCCGTTGTGGGCGTCGACGAGCACCAAGGACCCCGACCTGCCGGACACCCTCTACGTCACCGAGCTGGTGGCACCCGGGACGGTCAACACCATGCCAGAGCCGACGATCGAGGCCGTCGCCGACCACGGCGAGATCCGCGGCGACACGGTGCGCACCGCCTACGACGACGCGGCCGAGACGATGGCCGCGCTCGAACGGGCCGGGGTCGACATGGACGACGTCACCCGGGTGCTCGAGGTCGAGGGCGTCGAGAAGTTCGAGACCAGCTGGAACGACCTCCTCGCCACGGTCGAGGCGCGGCTCGAGGCCGGCCGGTGAGCGCCCCCCGGGTCGACCTGGTCGGGCTCTCCCCGCGGGAGCTGGTGGACAAGCAGGTCGCCGACCGGGTCGCCTCCCGGCTGGGTGCGGCCGACCCCACGCTCTGGGGTCCGGACGCCGAGGCGGAGGCGAGCATCCGGCTGGGCTGGGTCCGCCTGCACGAGAGCTCCCGCCCGCTCCTCGCGGAGATCGAGGGCCTGCAGGCGGAGCTGCGGGCCGAGGGGCTGGACCGGATCGTGCTCTGTGGCATGGGGGGGTCGTCGCTCGCCCCCGAGGTCATCACCCAGACTGCGGGCGCGGACCTCACGGTGCTCGACACGACCGACCCCGGAGCGGTCCGACGATCCCTGGCGGACCGGCTCGACCGCACCGTCGTGGTCGTCTCCAGCAAGTCGGGCAGCACGGTGGAGACCGACAGCCAGCGGCGCGCCTTCGAGGCCGCCTTCCAGGCGGCCGGCATCGACGCCCCCACCCGCATGGTGGCCGTCACCGACCCGGGGTCGCAGCTGGCCGAGCACGCCGAGCAGGCCGGCTGGCGGCGGACGTTCCTCGCCGACTCGTCGGTCGGGGGACGCTTCTCGGCCCTGACCGCCTTCGGCCTGGTGCCCAGCGGTCTCGCCGGTGCCGACGTGGCCGCGCTGCTCGACGACGCGGCCGCGGCCGCAGATGCGGTCTTCCTCGACGACCCGGCCAACCCGGCCCTGGTGCTCGGCGCCGTGATGGGCGCCGCCCACGCGAGCGGCCGGCACAAGCTCGTCATCGGCGAGCACGACTCCGGAGTCCTGTCCTTCGGGGCCTGGGCAGAGCAGCTGATCGCCGAGTCGACCGGCAAGCTCGGCCGCGGCGTGCTGCCGGTCGACGTCGGCTCCGTCGCTGCCACCGGCTGGCTCGGCGCCGGGCAGGACGCCGTACGGGTGGCGCTCGGCGGCCCCGTCGAGGGGGTGGACGAGCAGGTCGCGACCTCCGGTCCGCTGGGCGGGCAGCTGCTGCTGTGGGAGGCCGCCACGGTGGTTGCCGGCCGGATGATCGGCATCAACCCCTTCGACCAGCCCAACGTCGAGGACGCCAAGAAGGCAGCGCGGTCCATGCTGGACGCGCCCGCCGCGGCCGAGCCGGACGAGCCGCCGACGACGGACGGTGCGGTCGAGGTCCACGGCCCCGGCGCGGACGCGGCAGGCGCCCTGTCCCACCTGCTCGACCAGGTGCCCGAGGGGGGCTACCTAGCGGTGCTCGCCTACCTCGATCCGGTCGCCGACGCCACCGCTGCCGACCTGCGTGAGGTCCTGGGCCGGCGGCTGGGGCGCCAGGTGACCTTCGGCTGGGGCCCGCGCTACCTGCACTCGACCGGCCAGTACCACAAGGGGGGACACCCCGACGGGGCCTTCCTCGTGCTCACCGGCGCCGTCGCCGAGGACCTCGACGTCGCCGGCCGGCCGTACACCTTCGGCCGGCTCATCGCCGCCCAGTCGGCCGGTGACGCCGGGGTGCTCGCCGGCCAGGGGCTCCCGGTTCTCCGGCTGCACCTCACCGACCGCACGGCCGGCCTACGCCAGGTCCTCGCCGCCGCGGAGGCCGACCGGTGAGCACCGCGGGCAACCCGCTCCGCGACCCACGAGACCGCCGGCTCCCGCGCATCGCGCAGCCGTGCGGGCTGATCATCTTCGGCGTGACCGGCGACCTGGCCCGCAAGAAGCTCATGCCGGCCGTCTACGACCTCGCCAACCGCGGCCTGCTCCCCCCCGGCTTCTCCCTCGTCGGCTTCGCCCGGCGGGACTGGGCGGACCAGGACTTCGCGGAGGTCGTGCACGACGCCGCACGGGAGCACGCGCGCACGCCGTTCCGGGAGGCCACGTGGCGGCAGCTGGCCCAGGGCTTCCGGTTCGTGCCCGGCGAGTTCTCCGACGACGAGGCGTTCGACCGCCTCGCCAGGACGGTCAAGGACCTCGACGACGTCCAGGGAACCGGCGGCAACCACGCGTTCTACCTGTCCATCCCGCCGTCGTCCTTCCCGGTGGTGTGCAAGCAGCTGGCGCGCTCCGGACTGGCCGACCAGGCCGACGGGCAGTGGCGGCGGGTGGTCATCGAGAAGCCGTTCGGCCACGACCTCGCCTCGGCGCGCGAGCTCAACGAGGTGGTCGAGGACATCTTCCCGCCGGACTCCGTCTTCCGGATCGACCACTACCTCGGCAAGGAGACGGTCCAGAACATCCTCGCGCTGCGCTTCGCCAACCAGCTGTACGAGCCGATCTGGAACGGCAACTACGTCGACCACGTCCAGATCACCATGGCCGAGGACATCGGGATCGGCGGCCGCGCCGGCTACTACGACGGCATCGGCGCCGCCCGCGACGTCATCCAGAACCACCTCCTCCAGCTGCTCGCCCTGGTGGCCATGGAGGAGCCCGTGTCCTTCGACGCCCGTGACCTCCGGGCGGAGAAGGAGAAGGTGCTCTCCGCCGTCCGGCTCCCTCGCGACCTGGGCAAGCACACCGCCCGGGGCCAGTACGACGGCGGCTGGCAGGGCGGGGTCAAGGTGGTCGGCTACCTGGAGGAGGACGGCATCCCCCCGGACTCCCGGACGGAGACCTACGCGGCCATCCGGCTGGACATCGACACCCGGCGGTGGGCGCACGTCCCCTTCTACCTCCGTACGGGCAAGCGCCTTGGTCGCCGGGTGACCGAGGTCGCGGTCGTCTTCAAGCGGGCCCCGCACCTGCCCTTCGAGAGCACGGCGACCGAGGAGTTGGGCCAGAACGCCCTGGTGGTCCGGGTCCAGCCCGACGAGGGCGTGACGATCCGGTTCGGCTCCAAGGTGCCGGGCACCTCGATGGAGGTCCGGGACGTCACCATGGACTTCGGCTACGGACACTCCTTCACCGAGGCCAGCCCCGAGGCCTACGAGCGCCTCCTGCTGGACGTGCTGCTCGGGGACCCACCGCTCTTCCCGCGGCACGAGGAGGTCGAGCTCTCCTGGCGGATCCTCGACCCGATCGAGCACTTCTGGGCCAAGCACGGCAAGCCGGAGCCGTACGCCGCAGGAGGCTGGGGGCCGGCCTCCGCCGAGGAGATGCTCGGCCGCGACGGCCGGCACTGGAGGCGTCCGTGATCATCGACATGCCCTCCACGACCGCAAACGCGGTCGGCAAGCGCCTGGTAGACCTGCGCGACCTCCACGGCGCCGTGGCGCTCGGCCGGGTGCTGACCCTGGTCATCGTCACCGACGAGCAGCACGCCGAGTCGGCCATCGAGTCGGCCAACCATGCCAGCCACGAGCACCCCTGCCGGATCGTCGCGGTGGTGCGTGGGACCGGGCGCGGGTCGGCCCGGCTCGACGCGCAGATCCGGGTCGGCGGCGACGCGGGGGCGAGCGAGGTCGTGATCCACCGCCTCTTCGGTCCGCTGACCGGCCATCCAGAGAGCGTGGTCATGCCGCTCCTGCTGCCGGACGCGCCGGTCGTCGCGTGGTGGCCCGGCGAGGCTCCCGAGCACCCGGCCGACGACCCCGTGGGGCGACTCGCCCAGCGCCGCATCACCGACGCGGCGGCCTGCGCGCGGCCGATCCAGGCGATCGCCGACCGGGCCGGCACCTACACCGCCGGGGACACCGACCTGGCCTGGACCCGGATCACGCTCTGGCGTGGCGTCGTCGCGGCCGCGGTCGAGCAGGGTCGCCGCGAGAAGGTGACCGGGATTCGCGTGGTCGGCGCACCCGACAGCCCCAGCGCCGACCTGCTCGCCGCATGGCTGATACGTGCGCTGCGCGCACCCACGACCCGGGTGCGCAACAGTGGCGTCGACGGCCTCGTGAGCGTGCGGCTGGACCGCACGTCCGGGCCGCTCGAGGTGGACCGGCCGGACGAGGAGAATGCCGTGCTACGCGTTCCCGGGAGCCCGGAGCGCAAGGTCGCCCTGCCCAAGCGCCTGGACCGGGACTGCCTGGCCGAGGAGCTGCGCCGGCTCGACCCGGACGAGGTCTACGGTGAGGTCCTCACCAAGGGGCTGGCGTTGCTCCGCGAGAAGGGCCGGACGAGCCGCACCCGACGGAAGGTGGGCGCATGACCGGGCCGGTGCTGGTCGTCCACCACGACGCCGACGTGCTGGCGCAGGCAGTGGCGGCGCGCCTGGTGACCCGGCTCGTCGACGTGCAGGCGGCCACCGAGAGCGCCTCCCTCGTACTCACCGGAGGCCGGGTCGGGATCGCGGTCCTGGAAGCGCTCGCGACGTCACCGGCGCGCAGCGCCGTCGACTGGGGAGAGCTCGACGTCTGGTGGGGCGACGAGCGCTTCCTGCCGTCCGGCGACCCCGAGCGCAACGAGACCCAGGCCCGCGAGGCGCTCCTCGACCGCGTGCCGGTCGACCCGGCGCGGGTGCATCCGATGCCGGCCAGCGACGGCCCGGACGGCGACGACGCGGAAGCCGCGGCCGCTCGCTACGCGGCCGAGCTCGCCGCGGCGGCCCGGCCCGAGGACCACGGGCCGGTCCCCCGCTTCGACGTGCTGCTGCTCGGGGTCGGGCCCGACGCCCACGTGGCCTCGCTGTTCCCGGACCAGCCCGCCGTCTACGACACCCGGCCGGTCGTGGGGGTGCACGGCGCGCCGAAGCCGCCGCCGACGCGGATCTCGCTCACCCTGCCGTCGATCCGGGCGGCCACCGAGGTGTGGTTCGTCGTGGCCGGCGAGGACAAGGCCCCTGCCGTACGGATGGCGCTGTCCGGTGCCGGCGAGCTGCAGGTCCCCGCCGCTGGGGCGTACGGCTCCGCCCGGACGCTGTGGCTGCTCGACCGGGCGGCGGCGTCCCGGGTCCCACGCGCGATGGAGCGGCTGGCCTCCCCTTGAGGGTCTCGCCCGCCGGAACCGGCCGGGCTCAGGACTCGCCGCGCCGCCGGCGCAGGCTGGCCAGGGCCTCGTCCAGGATCGCCTCGCCGTCGGAGTCGGTGCGCCGCTCCTTCACGTATGCGAGGTGTGTCTTGTACGGCTCGTTGCGCGGCGCGGGTGGGGGGTTGGTCTCGTCCTGGCTGGCCGGCAGGCCGCACCGCGGGCAGTCCCAGGCGTCGGGGATGACCGCGTCGGCGGCGAAGCTCGGCCGGGTCTCGTGGCCGTGGGCACACCAGAAGGACACGAACTGACGTGCGGCGGCCTCGCCACGCTCGGCCTCGCCCATCGGGCCGGCGCCGACACGACTGCCGCGGATCGCGTTGCCACTGGCCACGGGTCAGGTCCCTCCTCGGGATTGGCTCGGGTCGTTGCGGTCTAGACCGCGGTCTTGGCCAGCAGGCCCAGCGCGACGATGCACGCCGCCCAGATGATCGCGACGGCGATGGTGAGGCGGTCGAGGTTGCGCTCGGCGATCGAGGAACCACCGAGCGAGGACGACATGCCGCCGCCGAACAGGTCGGACAGGCCCCCACCCTTGCCCTTGTGCAGCAGCACCAGCAGCACGAGCCCCACGCTCGTGATGATGAGCAGGATGGAGAAGATGAGCTCCATGTCGTCGTTGCGTCCTTCCTGGTCCGCCCCGCGCGGGTCCGGACCAGGGTAACCCGCGGTCCGGCCCGCTCACGTACGCACCCCGTGGCGGGCGGGGCTCAGCCGAGCCGGTAGCGGCAGATCGCGGCGAAGCCCTCGGCGTCCAGGCTGGCCCCGCCCACGAGGGCGCCGTCGACGTCCGGGCCGGCCATGATGCCGGCGGTGTTGTCGGGCTTGACCGACCCGCCGTACAGGACCCGGGCCTCGTCCGCGAGCGGCGGCGAGTAGAGCTCGGCGAGGCGGGCGCGGATCGCCGCGCACATCTCCTGGGCGTCCTCCGGCGTGGCCGTGAGACCGGTCCCGATCGCCCAGACGGGCTCGTACGCGATGACGACGGACCCGACCTGCTCCGCCGTCCGGCCGTCGAGCGCCCCGTCGAGCTGGGCCAGGGTGTGGGCGACGTGGCCGCCGGCCTCGCGGACGTCCCGCTCCTCGCCGATGCACAGGATGGGGACTACCTCGTGGCGGAGCGCCTGGGCCACCTTGGCGTTGACCAGCGCATCGTCCTCGCCGTGGTGCTGGCGGCGCTCGGAGTGGCCGACCGTGACGTAGGTGCAGCCGAGCTTGGCCAGCATCGCCCCGGAGATCTCACCGGTGTAGGCGCCGGACTCGTGCGCGGACAGGTCCTGGGCGCCGTAGGCGATCCGCAACCGGTCGCCGTCGACCAGGGTCTGCACGGACCGGATCGCGGTGAACGGCGGCAGGACCGCGACGTCGACCGCGTCGTAGTCCTCGTCGTCGAGCGAGAAGGCGAGCTTCTGGACCAGCGCGATGGCCTCGAGGTGGTTGAGGTTCATCTTCCAGTTGCCCGCCATGAGCGGGGTGCGGGTGGCCATCAGTCCTCCAGGACGGCGAGACCGGGGAGCGTCTTGCCCTCGAGCAGCTCGAGGCTCGCGCCACCGCCGGTGGAGATGTGGGTGAAGGTGCTCTCGTCGAGACCCAGGACCCGGACCGCCGCGGCCGAGTCACCGCCACCGACCACGCTGGTGCCGTCGACGGCCGCCACGGCCTCGGCGATCCGGCGGGTCCCTTCGGCGAAGGGCGCGACCTCGAAGACGCCCATCGGGCCGTTCCACACGACCGTGCGGGCGTCGGCCAGGCGCTCGCGGAAGAGATCGACCGTACGGGGGCCGATGTCCAGGCCCTTCTGGTCGGCGGGGATCGCGTCCGCCGGCACGACCGAGGTCTCGGCGTCCTCGGTGACGTCGGCGGCGACGACCACGTCGACGGGGAGGGCGATCTCGACGCCGTCATCAGTGGCGCGGTCGAGGAAGCCGCGGACGGTGTCGACCTGGTCGGCCTCCAGCAGCGAGCCGCCGACCTCGTGGCCCTGCGCCTTGAGGAAGGTGAAGCACATGCCGCCGCCGATGAGCAGCCTGTCCACCCTGCCGAGCAGGTTGTCGATGACGCCGAGCTTGTCGCTCACCTTCGAGCCGCCGAGCACGACCACGTACGGCCGCTCGGGGTCGCGGAGCACCTTGCCGAAGGCGGAGACCTCGGCCAGCACGAGGAGCCCGGCGGCGTGCGGCAGCCGCTCGGCGACGTCGGTGACGGAGGCCTGGGCCCGGTGCACGACGCCGAAGCCGTCGGAGACGTAGGCGTCGGCCAGCTCGGCGAGCTGGTCGGCGAAGGAACCCCGTTCGGCCTCGTCCTTGCTCGCCTCGCCGGGGTTGAAGCGGAGGTTCTCCAGGAGGAGCACGTCGCCGTCGGCCAGGGCGGCCACCCTGGCCTTGGCATCCTCGCCCACCGAGTCGGAGGCGAAGCCGACCTCGGCGCCGAGGAGCTCGCCCAGCCGGCGAGCGACGGGTGCCAGCGAGTATCTCGGGTCGGGCGCTCCCTTGGGGCGGCCGAGGTGGGCGCAGACGATGACGCGGGCCCCCATGTCGCGCAGCGCCTGGATCGTCGGGACGCTCGCGCGCACCCGCCCGTCGTCGGTGATCGTCTCGCCGTCCAGCGGGACGTTGAGGTCTGAGCGGACCAGGACGCGGCGCCCGCGCAGGTCCCCGAGGTCCTCGATGGTCTTCACGGTGCGGGTCTCCCCTCCTCACAGCGTCCGAGGAACCGTGCGCGTGGCACGGTTCCCCGGACGGCGGACGTGCTCGGTCAGAGGCCGGTGCCCACGAGGACGGTGAGGTCGACCAGGCGGCAGGAGTAGCCCCACTCGTTGTCGTACCAGCCGAGCACCTTGGCGGTGTCGCCGATGGCGTTGGTCAGCTGGGAGTCGAAGATGCAGGAGGCCGGCGACGTGATGATGTCGGCGGAGACGATCGGGTCCTCGGTGTACTCGAGGAGGCCCTTGAGCGGACCCTCGGCGGCGGCCTTGACGGCCGCGTTGATCTCGTCCTTGGTGACCTCGCGGGAGAGCTTGACGGAGAGGTCGGTGGCGGAGCCGGTGGGCACGGGGACCCGCAGGGCGTAGCCGTCGAGCTTGCCCTTGAGCTCGGGGAGGACCAGGCCGATCGCCTTGGCGGCGCCGGTGGTGGTCGGGATGATGCTGAGCGCGGCGGCGCGGGCCCGGCGCAGGTCCTTGTGCGGGAAGTCGAGGATCGGCTGGTCGTTGGTGTAGGCGTGGACGGTCGTCATCAGGCCCGACACGATGCCGAACTCCTCGTGGATGACCTTGGCCATCGGCCCGAGGCAGTTGGTCGTGCACGAGGCGTTGGAGATGATCGTGTGGGCGGCCGGGTCGTAGTCGTCCTCGTTGACGCCGAGCACGACCGTGAAGTCCTCGCCCTTGGCCGGCGCGGAGATGATGACCTTCTTGGCGCCTGCGTCGACGTGCTTGCGGGCGTCCTCGGCCTTGGTGAAGATCCCGGTCGACTCGATGACGACGTCGGCGCCCAGGTCCTTCCACGGCAGGGCGGCCGGGTCGCGCTCGGCCATCGCCTTGCTCGTGCGGCCGCCGACGCTGATGGAGGTCTCGTCGTAGCTGACGTCCTCGTCGAGGCGCCGCAGGATCGAGTCGTACTTGAGCAGGTGGGCCAGGGTCTTGTTGTCGGTGAGGTCGTTGACGCCGACGACCTCGATGTCGGCGCCCTGCGCGAGGACCGCGCGGTAGAAGTTACGGCCGATCCGGCCGAAGCCGTTGATGCCTACGCGGATGGTCACGGATGCAGCTCCTTCGTCACGACGAGATGCTCACGACTCGACGGGCACGTCTGCCGTCGGTGTACCCGCTGCGACTGACCCTAGGCCATAGCACCCGGTACGCCACAGGGGCCGAACGACCCCCGGACAGGTCCGGCTCACTGGCCGAGCATGTCCGGGGTGAGGTTGGCGTCGGTGCCGGGAACGCCGAGCTCGGCCGCCCGCTTGTCGGCCATCGCGAGCAGGCGGCGGATGCGGCCGGCGACCGCGTCCTTGGTCATCGGCGGGTCGGCGAGCTGGCCAAGCTCCTCGAGGCTGGCCTGCTTGTGCTCGAGGCGCAGCCTCCCCGCCGTACGGAGGTGGTCGGGGATGTCGTCGCCGAGGATCTCCATCGCCCGCTCGACCCGGGCGCCGGCGGCCACGGCGGCGCGCGCGGAGCGTCGCAGGTTGGCGTCGTCGAAGTTGGCCAGCCGGTTGGCGGTGGCCCTGACCTCCCGGCGCATCCGGCGCTCCTCCCACGCCAGGACGCTGCCATGCGCACCGATGCGGGTGAGCAGCGCGCCGATGGCGTCGCCGTCGCGGACGACGACCCGGTCGACCCCCCGGACCTCGCGGGCCTTGGCCTGGATGCCGAGCCGCCGGGCGGCGCCGACGAGCGCGAGGGCCGCCTCGGGGCCTGGGCAGGTGACCTCCAGGGCGGACGACCGGCCGGGCTCGGTGAGGGACCCGTGGGCGAGGAAGGCCCCGCGCCAGGCCGCCTCGGCGTCACAGGTCGCACCGGAGACCACTTGTGGAGGCAATCCGCGGACGGGCCGGCCGCGGCGGTCGATCAGGCCGGTCTGGCGCGCGAGGGCCTCCCCGTCGCGGACGACGCGGACGACGTAGTGGCTGTTGCGGCGGAGGCCGCCGGGGGCGACGACCGCGACCTCACTCTCGTGGCCGAACACGTCGGCGATGTCGCGCCGCAGCCTGCGGGCCGTGACGCCGGTGTCGAGCTCGGCCTCGACGACGATGTGGCCGCTCACGATGTGCAGGCCCCCGGCGAAGCGGAGGAGCGAGGACACCTCCGCCTTGCGACAGCACGGCTTGGTGGTCTCCAGGCGGGCCAGCTCGTCCTTCACGGCCGCCGTCATCGCCATGGGCCGATCCTGCCACGGCCGAGCACGTCGGAGTACGCCCGGGCGAGGAGCTTCGGGTCGTGACGCGGCGTGCCGTCGGCCATCGCGACGTCGGCGAGCACGAGCTCGGCGCCGAGGTCGGCCGCGGCCCGGCGGAGGGAGGGCTCGTCGGACACGGTCCCGCGGTCGGCCAGGACGACGTCGAGCTCCAGGTCGGGCGCGTGGGCGCCGAGCACCTCGAGATGGGTCTCGGGGCCGAAACCCTCCGTCTCGCCCTGCTGGGCCGTGAGGTTCAGTGTCACCATGCGGCACCCATGGTTGCCCACGATCGCTCGGCGCAGCTCCGGGATCAGCAGGTGCGGGATGACGCTGGTGAACCACGAGCCGGGCCCGAGCACGACCCATTCGGCCTCGCGGACGGCCTCGACCGCCTCGGGGCAGGCCGGTGGGTCGCTGGGGACGAGCGAGACCGCGATGACCCGGCCGTCGGCACTGGCCAGTGCGTGCTGGCCGACCACCCGGCTCGTCGACCCGGGGTGGGCCGGGTCGTTGTCGGCCACGACACCCTCGAGCTCCAGCGCCTGGGAGCACATCGGCAGCACCCGACCCTGTGCGCCCAGGAGGCGGCCGACCCAGTCCAGCCCGTCGACGTGGTTCTCCAGCAGCTCCCACAGCGCCACGATGAGCAGGTTGCCGAGGGCGTGGTTGTGCAGCTCGCCCGCGCTGGCGAAGCGGTGCTGCAGGACGCGGGCCCACGTGCGGCCCCAGTCGTCGTCGCCGCAGAGTGCCGCCAGGGCCATCCGGAGGTCGCCCGGCGGGAGCACGCCCAGCTCCCGCCGGAGGCGGCCGCTCGAGCCGCCGTCGTCGGCCACCGTGACGACCGCGGTGAGCCGGCCGCTGACCCGCCGCAGCGCGCGCAGTGAGGCGGCCAGGCCGTGCCCTCCCCCGAGCGCGACCACGCGGGGGCCGAAGAGGCGGGCGTCCTGCACGGCGACCGTCACTCCCGCCCCAGGTCGCGGTGCACGACCAGGGTCTCCACACCCGCCGCACGCAGCCTGGCCGCCAGTGCCTCGGCCATGGCGACGCTGCGGTGCTTGCCTCCCGTACAGCCGATGCCCACGGTGACGAAGTGCTTGCCCTCGCGCAGGTAGCCCTCCGAGACCAGCTCCAGCAGCGAGGCGTAGTGGTCGAGGAAGTCCTCGGCACCGGGCTGGGAGAGCACGTACCGGCTCACCGCCTCGTCCCGGCCGGTCTGAGGCTTCAGCTCGGGCACCCAGTGCGGGTTGGGCAGGAACCGCATGTCCGCGACCAGGTCCGCGTCCACCGGGATGCCGTACTTGTAGCCGAAGGAGACGAGGATCGCCCGCAAGGTGGCCTGCCGTCCACCGAACGCCGTGCGGATGCGCGCCCCCAGCTCGTTGACGTTGAGCAGGCTGGTGTCGATCACGAGGTCGGCGGTGGCGCGGAGGTCGGACAGGAGCTCGCGCTCGGAGGCCAGACCGTCGAGCACCCGCCCGCGCCCCTGCAGCGGGTGTGGCCGGCGGGCGCTCTCGAAGCGGCGCACCAGGGCCTCGTCGCCGGCCTGGAGGAAGAGCACGTGCGGGCGCGCACCGAGCTCGCGGAGCCGGGTGAGCACCCCTTGCAGCTCGGCGAAGAACACCCCGCCGCGCACGTCCGCCACGACGGCCAGCCGGCGCGGGCCCTCCGGGACCGACAGGGTCTCGACGAGCTGCAGCAGGAGGCTCGGGGGGATGTTGTCGACGACGAACCAGCCGAGGTCGTCGAGGACCGCCGTGGCCGCCGTCTTGCCCGCGCCGGACATGCCGGTGACGAGGAGGAGCTCCGGGAACCGGTCGTCGTCATCGGCCTGGAGGGCCGTGCCCACGACGGGTTGCCGGCTCACCGGACCTCCTCCAGGGTCGGACCGTCGAGGACCTCGCCGGTTGCGGTGTTCACGGCAGGTGCCGGGCGGTCCCTGGCCAGCGCCGCGACGACGGCCGCAGCCGTGCGTGGGCCGATCCCGGGGACCTCGGCGACCTGCTCGACCGTAGCGGCACGCAGCCGCTTGAGGGAGCCGAACTGCCGGAGCAGCGCACGCCTGCGGGTCTCCCCCAGGCCGGGCACGCCGTCCAGGGCGCTGTCGACCATGGAGCGCGAGCGCCGCTGACGGTGGTACGTGACAGCGAATCGGTGCGCCTCGTCGCGGACACGCTGGAGCAGGTAGAGACCCTCGCTGGTCCGCGGCAGGACCACCGGGTCGGGTCGGCCCGGCAGCCAGACCTCCTCCAGGCGCTTGGCCAGGCCCGCGACGGGGACGTCGTCGACTCCGAGCCGCTCGAGGGCCTGCGCCGCGGCGGCCACCTGGGGCGGCCCGCCGTCGACGACCACCAGGCCGGGCGCGTAGGCGAACGTGCGCGGCCGGCCGGTGTCCGGGTCGAGCGGGCCGCCCGGTCGCGCCTCCGCTCCCCCGTTGCCCGCTGACTCCCCCATCTCGCCGGTCTCGGCCCGTTCGTCGATGAACCGGCGGAACCGCCTGGTCAGCACCTCGGCCAGCGACGCGACGTCGTCCTGGCCGCTGACGCCACGGATGGCGAAGCGGCGGTACTCCGACCGGCGGGGCAGCCCGTCCTCGAAGACCACCATGGAGGCCACGACGTCGGACCCCTGCAGGTTGGAGACGTCGTAGCACTCGATCCGCAGCGGCGCGCTGTCCAGGTCGAGGGCCTGCTGGATCTCCTCCAGGGCCCGGCTGCGCGTGGTGAGGTCGCTGGCCCGCTTGGTCTTGTGCAGTGCGAGGGCCTGGGCAGCGTTGCGGCCGACTGTCTCGAGCAGCGCCCGCTTGTCACCGCGCCGGGGGACCCGGAGGTCGACCCGGGACCCGCGGAGCTCGCCGAGGAGGTCGCGCAGGGCTCCGGCCTCGGCCGGGTCGTCCGGGACGGCGGGGACGAGCACCTCGCGGGGGACTGGCTCCCCCCCGGACTCGCCGTAGAGCTGCAGGACGAAGCGCTCCACCAGCTCGCCCGTGGTCGTGTCGTCGACCTTGTCGGCGACCCAGCCGCGCTGGCCCCGAACGCGGCCGCCACGGACGTAGAAGACCTGCACGGCGACCTCGAGCGGGTCCTCGGCGAGAGCGATCACGTCGGCGTCGGTGGCGTCGCCGAGGACGACAGCGTTCTTCTCCATCGCCCGCTGGAGCGCGGCGATGTCGTCGCGGAGCCGCGCGGCCCGCTCGTACTCCTGGGCGTCGGAGGCGGCCCGCATCTCGCGCTCGAGCCGCCGGAGGTAGGTCTGGGTCTTCCCCTCGAGGAAGGCGACGAAGTCCTCGACGATCGCCCGGTGCTCGGCGGCGTCGACCCGTCCGACGCAGGGGGCGGAGCACTTGCCGATGTAGCCGAGCAGGCACGGCCGGCCCACCTGGGACGCGCGGCGGAAGACCCCGGCCGAGCAGGTACGGACGGGGAAGACGCGCAGCAGCAGGTCGAGCGTCTCGCGGATGGCCCAAGCGTGGGCGTAGGGGCCGAAGTAGCGCACGCCGCGCTTCTTGGTGCCGCGCATCACCAGGACGCGGGGGTACTCCTCGTTCAGTGTGACGGCGAGGTAGGGGTAGGACTTGTCGTCCCGGTAGCGGACGTTGAAGCGCGGGTCGAACTCCTTGATCCAGGAGTACTCCAGCTGGAGCGCCTCCACCTCGGTAGCGACCACCGTCCAGTCGATCCGCGATGCGGTCGTGACCATGGCCAGGGTCCGCGGGTGCAGGGCGGCGAGGTCCTGGAAGTAGGAGTTCAGGCGGCTGCGCAGGCTCTTGGCCTTGCCGACGTAGACGACGCGTCCGGCGGAGTCGGTGAACCGGTAGACGCCCGGCTCGTCGGGGATCGACCCGGGCGATGGCCGGTAGGTCGACGGGTCGGGCACAGATCCAGCCTACGGGGGAGCATGACCGCCCGCGGATTGCCGTTCAGGCGCGGAGGACGTTCTCGCCCTCGACGCTGACGGCCACCTCCGGCAGTGGAGCGGTGGCGGGCCCGCGCTCCACGGAGCCGTCCTCGGCCGAGAACCGGCTGCCGTGGCAGACGCAGCTGATCACGCCGTCCGCCACCGAGGCGACCGTGCACCCCTGGTGGGTGCAGGTGCTCGAGAACCCGCGGAACTCGCCCTCGGTCGGCTGGGTCACGACGACACCCCCGGCGATCACGCCGCCCCCCACGGGCACGTCGGCGGTCGCGGCGAGGACCTCGGCGCCACTCCCCTCGTCCGGCTGCGACGTGGCCTCCGGCGTGTCCGCGCCCGCGGCGCCGGTGTCCGTGTCGGTCGTGGCACCGGCTCCTTGGCCGCCGCCGTCCGCGGTGCCGCCCTCCTCTCCCGAACCGCAGCCGACCATCAGACCACCTGCACCGGCTGCGACGGCGACCAGCACCGCGCGGCGCGGAAGCGTTCGTGGGCGGTCCGGCGTCGTCACGTCGGTGGGGGCTTCGGTCATGGGTCCTCCCAGGCCTGCGGTGGTCCTCGTCGTCACCAACGGACGAGCGGCGTTCGGCGTTCGTCTCCCGCGGTGGTCATCACAGCGCACCGGCGGGTGTCCGGGCCAGGATGTCGCGCAGGAACGCGCCGGTGTGGCTCGTCTCGTGCGTCGCCACCTCTTCGGGTGATCCGGTCGCCACGACGAGGCCGCCTCCGGTGCCACCCTCCGGGCCCATGTCGACGACCCAGTCGGCGGTCTTGATCACGTCGAGGTTGTGCTCGATCACGACGACGGTGTTGCCCTTGTCGACCAGCCCCTGCAGGACGCCGATGAGCTTACGGATGTCCTCGAAGTGCAGGCCGGTGGTCGGCTCGTCGAGGACGTAGAGGGTGCGCCCGGTGGAGCGCTTCTGCAGCTCCGACGCGAGCTTGACCCGCTGCGCCTCGCCGCCGGAGAGCGTGGGCGCGGGCTGGCCGAGCCGGACGTAGCCGAGCCCCACGTCGACGAGGGTCCGTAGGTGGCGCGCGATGCGCTCGACCGGGCCGAAGAACTCCACGGCCTCCTCGATCGGCATCTCCAGGACCTCGGAGATCGTCCGTCCCTTGTAGTGGACCTCGAGCGTCTCGCGGTTGTAGCGGGCGCCGTGGCACACCTCGCACGGCACGTAGACGTCCGGCAGGAAGTTCATCTCGATCTTGATGGTGCCGTCCCCGCTGCACGCCTCGCAGCGACCGCCCTTGACGTTGAACGAGAAGCGTCCCGGGAGGTAGCCGCGGACCTTTGCCTCCTGGGTGTCGGCGAAGAGCTTGCGGATGTGGTCGAAGACGCCCGTGTAGGTCGCGGGGTTGGACCGAGGGGTGCGGCCGATCGGCGACTGGTCCACGTGGACGACCTTGTCCACCTGGTCGGAGCCCTGGATCCGCCGGTGGCGGCCGGGCACCGTCCGCGAGCCGTAGAGCTGCCTGGCCAGCGCGGCGTAGAGGATGTCGTTGACCAGCGTGGACTTGCCCGACCCGCTCACGCCGGTCACGGCGACGAAGAGCCCCAGGGGGAAGGAGACGGTGACGTCACGGAGGTTGTGCTCGCGGGCACCGACCACGGTGACCTCCCGGCCGCGCGCGGGCACCCGGCGCACGAGAGGCAGCGCGATGCTGCGTCGCCCCGTGAGGTAGGCACCGGTGATCGACGAGCCGTGCTCGAGCAGGTCCTCGAGCGGGCCGGAGACGACGATCTGCCCGCCGTGCTCACCCGCGCCGGGACCGATGTCGACGACCCAGTCGGCCGTCCGGATGGTCTCCTCGTCGTGCTCCACGACGATCAGCGTGTTGCCGAGGTCACGAAGCCTGACCAGGGTCTCGATCAGCCGACGGTTGTCACGCTGGTGCAACCCGATGGAGGGCTCGTCGAGCACGTACAGGACGCCCACGAGCCCGGATCCGATCTGGGTGGCGAGCCGGATCCGCTGCGCCTCGCCCCCGGACAGCGAGCCGGCGCTCCGGGCCAGCGTGAGGTACTCGAGGCCGACGTCGCGGAGGAACCGGAGGCGGTCGCCCACCTCCTTGACGATCGGTGCCGCGATGGCGGGATCCAGCGCATTCCGCCCCCGCCCCCCGAGGGGCAGCTGCTCGATGAATGCCACCGCCTGGTCCACCGCCAGCTCGGTCACCTCGCCGATGTTCTTCCCCGCCACCAGCACCGCCAGGCTTTCCGGCCGGAGCCGGCGACCGCCGCAGGCGGGGCACGGCTGCTCCACCATGTACGCCTCGAGTGCCTGGCGGACCGCGTCGCTCGA
>DASTQL010000080.1:0-20299 GCA_035761805.1 Jiangellales bacterium
GGCGACGTCAAGATCCCGACCCGGAGCCGGCCCGGGTCGCGGTCGCAGGCGGCGAGGAAGGTCGACCGCGGCGGCGGGAGCCGGAACAGGTCCCCGGGCCACGACCGGGACAGCACGTCGAGGAGGACGGCGGTGTCCCGCACGTCCCGGGTCAGCGCGCCTTCGACCCCCAGGCCGGCGACGTCCACGCCGTGCGGGCCCGGGCTCACCCGGCCCCGGGTCGGCTTGAGCCCCACCAGGCCGCAGCAGGCAGCCGGGATGCGAAGGGAGCCGCCGCCGTCTGAGCCCAGTGCCGCGGGCACGATGCCCGCGGCCACGGCCGCCGCGGCTCCGCCACTGGAGCCACCCGCCCCACGCTCGAGGTCCCACGGCGTACGGGCGGGGGGCAGGCCTTCCGGCTCGGTGTAACAGGGCAGCCCGAACTCGGGTGTGCTGGTCAGCCCTGGGAGCACGGCCCCAGCCCGGTGGAGCAGGGTCACCACGCCGTCGTCGACGTCGGCGACCTGGTCGGAGAACGCGGCGCTGCCCAGGGTCCACGGCCAGCCGGCAACCCGGTTGAGCGCCTTGGGCGGGATCGGCACGCCCATCAGTGGCGGGCGGCCGTCGCAGCCCTCCGGCCCGGACGCGAGCACGAGCCGGTCGGCGGTACGAGCGGCCTTCAGGGCCGCCTCCGGGGCGAGGGCGCTGAAGGCTCCGACGACCGGCCCGACGCTCTCGGCGCGGCGGAGGGTGTGCTCGATCACCTCGAGCGCGGAGACCTCACGCCGTCGTACGGCGTCGGCCAGAGCGCGGACGCCGAGCTCGTGGACCTCCGTCACGCGGGCAGCAGCTCGTCGCCGAGCAGGCCGTCCCGGTGGGCCACCGCGGCGGCCTCACCACGGCCGGAGACGCCGAGCTTGGCCAGGATGTTGGAGACGTGGACGCTGGCCGTCTTGGTGCTGATGAACAGCTCCTCGCCGATCTGGCGGTTGCTCCGGCCGGCCGCCACCAGGCGCAGGACCTCGAGCTCCCGGGGGGTGAGTCCGTGGGGCACGGCACCCGACCGCCCACCACCGGCGCCGATCCGGGCGGCTGCACCCGGGGTCTCGATGCGGGCCCGCCGGGCGAGCGCATCGACGTCCGCCCTGAGCAGCACGTCACCGAGCCGGTCGGCCACCCCGGCGGCAACGGCGAGGGCCTCGGAGGCGGCCGCGCGGTCGCCCCGGCCCGCGAGCGCCGCGGCCAGACGGAGCCGGGCCCAGCCCTGCAGGTGGAGGGGCCCTGGCCAGGACTCCAGCGCCGACGCCGCGGCACGCCACAGGTCGGGGTCGTCGCCGGTCACCTCGGCGTCGAAGAGTGGCCGCCAGAACGCCGCGGTGTCCCACCAGTCGAACCGCTCTGCCGCCGAACGGAGCTCTGACCAGGCCTCGTCGGGGACCTCGTGCCCCACCTCCGCCAGGCGTCGTGCCGTTCTCGCCCCCACCAGGACGACCGACCACACCATCGCCGGCTCGTGCGGTTGCTCCGCGAGGCACTGCCGGACGATCTGCAGTGCCCGATCGGGCTCGCCGAGGCCGAGCGCCAGTTCCGCACTGAGCGCCGCCAGGGCCACGGCGAACTGTGGCTCCGGACGGGCGGTGCGGCGGGTCAGCCTGGACTCGAGCAGCTGCCGTGCCTTGTCGGGCCCGCCGGTCCGCAGGACCAGCCAGGCCTGCAGGTGGTGCAGGTGCGCGGCGTGGGCAGCGGGAGGGTCGAGCTTGAGCGCGCGGTCGACCAGGCGCCCGGCCTCGTCCCACTCGCCGAGCATCAGCAGCGGCTCCGCGGCGTTGCCAGCGAGGAAGGCCCACGTGGTGCGGGTGAGGCCGCGCCGGGTGGCCTCGGCCATCCCCTCACGGGCGACCTCCACCGACTCGGCGTAGCGGCCGAGCAGGAGCAGGACGTCGGACGCGTTGATGAAGTAGCGGTCCAGCGCCGCCTCCCGCTGCCCGGCGAGGGCCACCGTCCGGCTGCGCTCCAGCGCCGCCAGCCCCTCCTCCGTCCGGCCGAGGGAGACCAGGCTGACCCCCAGGGTGTTGAGGGCACCGGACTCGACGGAGTCGGCGTTGACCCCGACCTCCTCCTCGTCGCAGACGCCGGCCACCGCGTCGACGACGTGCGTCGCGCCCGAGCGTGCCCCTCGCACCTGCTCGATCAGGGCGATGGCCTCCCGGGCGGTGCGCGCTGCCTCGGCGAACTGCCAGCGCAGCATGAGCACGATGGCCAGGACCTGAAGTGCCGCCGCCCGGTCGAGCGGGTGGCCATCCGGTCCGACGACCTCCAGGGCGTGCTCGAGGACCTCGACGGCGGCGTCGGTGCGGCCCAGGTGGAAGAGCAGCTGGCCCTGCTTCTCGAGCAGGTGGGCTGCCCTCGCCGGCTCCGCGAACTCGTCGACCTCCTCGAAGGCCGCCTCGACCAGGGCCAGCGCGCGCTCGGAGTCACCGGCGTTGCGGGCGGCGGACGACGCCCGCCGGAGCAGCTCGGAGCGATCGGCGCAGGCGACCCGCGCGGGGTCCTCGACCTGATGCCACAGCTCGATCGCCCGCTCGAGCATCCGTTGTGCCTCGGCGTGGGCGAAGGCGGCCGTGGCCTCGTCGGCCGCCCGGAGGGACGCCCGGAAGGCACGCTCGGTGTCGTGGGCGGCCTGCCAGTGGTGGGCGATCTCGACCCAGACCGGCCGGCCGCCCATGAGCCCCGGCCGCTCCTCGAGCACCTGGGCGTAGCGGACGTGCAGCCGGGCGTGCTCGCCCGGCAGCAGGTCGTCGTGCAGGACCTCGCGCAGGAGGGCGTGCCGGAAGGCGTAGCCCGTGTCGTCGACGACGAGCACGTGCCCGGCCACCGCCTCGCGGAGGCACGCCTCGAGCTCGGCCTCGGGCAGCTCGGCGACCGCCGCCAGGACCTCGTGCTCCACGCGGGACCCACCCACGGCGGCCAGTCGGAGGACGGCGTAGGCAGCCGGTGTCAGCTGCTCCGCACGCACGAGCAGCAGGTCGCGGAGCGACTCGGGGAGCTCGCCCCCGAGCAGGCTGTCGGAGCAGCTGGCCAGCTCCTCCACGAAGAACGGGATGCCCTCGCTGCGGCGGTGGACGTCGACGACGACCTCGGGTGCCGCGTCGTGATCGAGGATGGCCGCGAGCAGGGATGCGACCTCGGCCTGAGCCAGGCGCGGGACCTCCAGGCGCTCGACGGACGGGACGCGCTCGAGCTCGGCGAGCAGCGGGCGCAGGGGGTGCCCGCGCCGCATCTCGTCGCTGCGGTAGGTGCCTACGACCAGGACCCGGGCGCCGGGGAGGACCCTGACCAGGAAGCGGAGGAGATCGCGGGTCGACCCGTCCGCCCAGTGCAGGTCCTCGAGCACCAGGACGACCGGCTGCTCGGCACCGAGACGCTCGAGCACGGTGGCCACGACCTCGAACAGCCGGCCCCGCCCGGTCGGCGAGTCAGGGCCCACGGGGCCGACCTCGGGCAGCAACCGGGCCAGGGCCTCCCGCCCGGGCCCGGCGGCCTCGGCCAGTGCCTCGGCTCCCGACTCGGCGAGCAGCGAGCGCAGGGCCGCCACGAACGGCGCGAACGGCAGGCCGTCCTCGCCCAGCTCGACGCAGCGACCCACCAGCACCCGCGACCCGCCGGCCACGGCCCGCTCGGCGAACTCCTCGACCAGGCGGGACTTGCCGACGCCGGCCTCGCCGGCGACCAGCACCGTCGTCTGCCGTCCCGCGGCCGACTCGGCCAGCGCCTCCTCGATCGCGGCGAGCTCGGCCACCCGGCCCACCAGCCGGGGACTCGCGACGCGTGTGGCCATGGACCCCATCGTGCCACCGGGCACCGACAGGACGGAGATCGCGGACACAGCTCCCCTTCCCAACAACCGCACGTCCTGGGCACGTCCGGCCCGGGACGGTCAGCAGCAGAACGAGCAGCGCTGGCTCGCGGCGACCGGGAAGCGCCAGCAGGTCACCCCTGCCGGACCTCCAGGGGCCCGAGCACGCCGAAGCCGAGCCCGTCCAGGGGTGCGCTCACCTGCAAACCGCACACCGGACCACATCCCCTCTCCCCCGGACCGACCCAGCTCCCCCGAGGTCCTCATGCCGCGCGGGCGGAGGCACCGCCGGCGCCCTGGTCACCCAGGGCGGGCCGGGCAGTCGTCGTCCGGCCGCGCCGGCGGCGGTCGGCGAGTCGACGGATCCCGCCGCCGCGCTCGGTCGCGTCGCCCTCATCGGCCGCGGCCGACCGCCGCGCGAGCGCGCGCCGCGCCAGCCCGTCGCGCTCGGCCTCCTTGCGCAGCTCCGCAGAGCGCTGCTCGTGCAGCAGGCCGCCGACGTAGTCTCCGTACCAGCTCATCTCGTCACCTCGTCGCTCGATCTCGTGCCACCTCCGAGGTTCGTCCTGAGGTGGAGGTCAGCGCATCGGGCGACCGCCGCATCTTCGGTCGGCCTCGCCCACCTCAGACCCCCGGGCGTCCGGCGGTTCGACACCCGGGGCCGTCTAAGGTCCCCAGTCGTGACGCCCGACGCGCCCTATCCGCCGGCCCCGCGGGGCGACGACGCCGACCTGCTACACGGGATCCGGGTCCCCGACCCCTTCCGGGCGCTCGAGGACCCGGACGACCCGGCCACCAAGGCGTGGCTGGCCGCTCAGGACGACCTGCTCGCCGCCCACCGGGCGACCTGGCCGGCCCGTGACGCCTTCCGGACCCGGCTCGCCGAGCTGCTCGCCGCCGGCTCGGTCGGGACGCCGGTCTGGCGCGGCGGGCGGGCCTTCCACACCCGGCGTACCCCGGAGCAGGAGCACGCCGTGCTGGTCGTCGTCGGGCCCGACGGCACCGAGCGCGCGCTGGTCGACCCGAACGCCCTCGACCCCGGCGGAGCCACCACGCTCGACGCCTGGCAGCCGTCCAAGGAGGGCGACCTCCTCGCGTACCAGCTCTCGGAAGGGGGCACGGAGGAGTCCGTGCTGCGCGTGCTCGAGGTGGCGACGGGCACGCTCGTGGACGGCCCCGTCGACCGGGCGCGCTACTCCCCCGTCGCCTGGCTGCCGGGGGGGAAGGCCTTCTACTACGTACGCCGGCTGCCGCCGGAGGCCGTACCGGAGGGCGAGCAGCAGTACCACCGGCGGGTCTACCTGCACCGGGTGGGGACGGACCCCACCGCGGACGTCGAGATCTTCGGCGCGGGGCGGGACAAGACCACCTACTACGGGGCGAGCGTGAGCCGGGACGGCCGCTGGCTCGTGGTCACGGCGGCCCGCGGCACCGAGCCGCGGACGGACGCGTGGCTGGCCGACCTGGCCGGCGCCGACGCCGCGGCGCCCGCGCTGCGACCGGTCCAGGAAGGTGTCGACGCCCGCGTGTCGCTGCACGTGGCACGCGACGGGCGGCTGCTGGTGTGGACCGACCGTGACGCCCCGCGGGGCCGGCTGTGTGTCGCCGACCCGGCCCAGCCCGAGCCGGAGCGCTGGCGCGACCTGCTGCCGGAGGACGCCGAGGCGGTGCTCGAGGACTACGCCGTGCTCGACGGGCCGGAGCTCGACCGCCCGCTCCTGCTGGCCTCGTGGACCCGGCACGCGGTCTCCGAGCTCACGGTCCACGACGCCGGCACGGGTGAACGCCTGGACGGTGTCGAGATGCCCGGTCTCGGCACCCTGGGCGGTCTGTCCGAGCGGCCCGAAGGCGGGCCGGAGGCGTGGGTCGTCTACACCGACGAGACCACCCCCGTCCGGGTGCTCCGGTACGACGCCCGGGACGCATCGCTCACCACCTGGGCCGAGGCCCCGGGCACCGTCGTCGTCCCCGACGTCCACACCCGCCAGGTCACCTGCAGCTCGGCCGACGGGACGTCCGTCCGGATGCTGGTCGTCTCCCCCACGGCGGAGCCGGACCGCCCGCGCCCGACGGTCCTGTACGGCTACGGCGGGTTCGGCATCGCGCTCACGCCGGCCTACTCGGCGAGCGTGCTGGCCTGGGTCGAGGCCGGTGGGGTCTGGGTGGTCGCCGGTCTGCGCGGCGGCGGGGAGGAGGGCGAGGCCTGGCACCGCGCGGGCATGCGGGAGCACAAGCGGGCGGTCTTCGACGACTTCCACGCTGCCGCCGATCGGCTGGTCGCCGACGGCTGGACCACGACGGACCGGCTCGGCATCAGCGGCGGCTCCAACGGCGGCCTGCTCGTGGGGGCGGCGCTCACCCAGCGCCCGCGGGCCTACCGGGCGGTGGTCTGCTCGGCACCGCTCCTCGACATGGTCCGCTACGAGCGGTCGGGACTCGGCGCCACCTGGCACGACGAGTACGGCTCGGCCGCCGTGGCGGAGGAGCTGGGCTGGCTGCTCTCCTACTCCCCGTACCACCATGTGCACGAGGGCACCGCCTATCCGGCCGTCCTCTTCACGGTCTTCGAGGGCGACACCCGGGTGGACCCGATGCATGCGCGCAAGATGTCCGCGGCCCTGCAGGAGGCCAGCTCGGCCGACCCGGCGACCCACCCGGTGCTCCTCCGGGTCGAACGCGAGGTGGGGCACGGGGCGCGAGCGGTCTCCCGGACGGTGGACCTCGCCGCCGACCAGCTGGCCTTCCTGGCCGCCCACCTCGGCCTCACCGGCGTGAGCTCGGGCACGTCCCGACCGTGACCCGGCCGTGACCCGCCCGCCCGAGGCGTTAGCGTCGGGGTCGGAACCGACTGCCGCCCACCCGACGAGGAGTGACCAGTCATCCTCGCGCTCGACTTCGCCCCCTCGCCCGTCCCGGCCCTCGCCAGCACCCTGGTCGCCGGGACCAGTCCGGCGCCCGAGCCCGGAGAGACCCCGTCCCTCGACGACCTGAGGATCGAGACCGCGACGACGAGCTGCTACGACGAGGGCAGCGGCAACACCCTGTGCCAGCTCGTCTACCGGGTCACCGGCAACGAGTGGCTGGCCGAGTGGTCGAACACCTTGATCGCCAAGCCCTTCATGATCCTCCTGATCTTCGTCGGTGCCTTCGTGGTCCGCTGGGTGCTGCACCGGGCGATCGACCGGCTGGCGACGCGCGCCGCCACCGGCCGTACCCCGGGGGTCCTCCACCGTGGCAAGGTCCCGCTGGCCGAGATGGGCCCGCTCGGCGCCGAGCGCCGCAGCCAGCGGATGTCGACGATGGGGTCCCTGCTCAAGAGCATCACCACCGGCGTGGTCTTCGTCATCGCCGTGTTCATGATCGTCGCCGAGGTCGGCTTCAACCTGGCCCCGCTGCTGACCGTCTCCGGGATCCTCGGCGTCGCCCTCGGCTTCGGCTCCCAGGCGCTGGTCAAGGACTTCCTCTCCGGCCTTTTCATGATCTTCGAGGACCAGTACGGCGTGGGCGACGTCGTCGACCTCGGGGAGGCCAACGGCGTGGTGGAGGCGGTCGGCCTCCGGATCACGCGGCTGCGCGCCGTCGACGGGACCGTCTGGTACGTCCGCAACGGCGAGATCGTCCGCGTGGGCAACATGTCGTACGGGTGGTCGCGCGTCGTCCTCGACATCGGGGTCGCGTACGGGGAGGACACCTCCCGCGTGCGCCGGCTGCTCACCGAGATCTCGCACGAGCTGTCCGGGGACGAGGCCTGGGGCGACCTCATCCTCGAGGAGCCGGAGGTCTGGGGCGTCGAGGCGCTCTCGGCCGACGGGGTGGTCGTCCGCGTGGTGCTGAAGACCCGGCCGCTCGAGCAGTGGAAGGTGGCCCGCGAGATGCGCGAGCGGATCAAGCGCCGGTTCGACGCCGAGGGGATCGAGATCCCGTTCGCCCAGCGGATGGTGTGGATCCGCGGCGAGGGTCCCGGCGCCGACGAGGACGGGGCCGCTCGTGCCCAGCGCCAGGACGGCGACGACGAGCAGGACAAGGCCGAGCGCAGGGCGGCGGCGGCGCGTCCCGACCCGTACAAGCAGACGGCGGAGGAGACGACCGGACGGGTGCCGGTGGTCAGGGACGAGTCACCGCGCTGACCCGCGGCGTGCTCCTGATTCGAGCGGTCCCGCGGCTCGTGCACGCAATGCCTGGTTTGGGCCTTCGAACTGGCGGACATGGTGCGGCCTGCCTGTCCCGTCGCGAGGGCGGGGCCCGGGAAGAGAGGCCGACCATGCAGATCGACAAGAGCCAGATCCTGGAGCTGTTGAGGTCGCAGGGCGACGACGCCAAGGCCAGGCAGGCGGACCAGGAGCTGCCGCAGCAGGTCGACACGGACCAGCACAGCGGGTTGCTGCAGAAGCTCGGGCTCGACCCGCAGGACCTCGTCGCCAAGCTGGGCGGCGGCGGCCTCGGAGGGCTGCTCGGCCGTTGACCCGCCCCCGCTGAGCCGGTGCGGCCCGCCCGTCCTGCAGGGCGGGCCGCGCCCCCGGCACAGGCCGAAGTGCCCTCCGACGACCGACGGGACACACTGCGGTCATGCCTGACATCAACGGCGGCGGCCGCCTCGTCCTGGTCACCGGGGCCACCGGCTACATCGGCGGCCGTCTCGTCCCTGAGCTGCTTCGAGCCGGCTACCGGGTGCGCGCGGGCACCCGGACAGTCGGTAGCCTGCGCGACCACCCGTGGTTCGGCGAGGTGGAACCGGTGCAGGCCGACGTGCTCGATGCCGGACAGATGCGGGCGGCGCTCGACGGGGTCGACGTCGCCTACTACCTGGTCCACGCGATCGGGGCCGGCGGGGACTTCGAGGGAACGGACCGGCGCGCGGCGCGGATCTTCGGGACGGCGGCCCGCGAGGCAGGGGTCCGCCGGATCGTCTACCTGGGCGGGCTCCTGCCCGAGGACGAGAAGCTGTCCCGGCACCTGCGCAGCCGGGCCGAGGTCGGCGAGATCCTGCTGGCGAGCGGCGTGCCCACCGTCGTGCTGCAGGCAGCGATCATCATCGGCAGCGGCGGAGCTTCCTTCGAGATGCTGCGCTACCTCACCGAGCGGCTGCCGATGATGGTCACACCGACCTGGGTCGACACCCGGATCCAGCCGATCTCCATCCGCGACGTCCTCCACTACCTCGTCGCCGTGGCGTCCGTGCCCGACGAGCTCAACCGGACCTTCGACATCGGCGGGCCGGACGTGCTCACCTACCGCGACATGATGCAGCGCTACGCGCGGGTCGCCGGATTGCCGCGACGGCGCATCGTCCGCGTGCCGGTGCTCACCCCGCGGCTGTCCAGCCACTGGGTGGGGCTGGTGACGCCGGTGCCGGCCGGGATCGCGAAGCCGCTGGTCGAGAGCCTCCGCAACACCGTGGTCTGCGACGAGCACGACATCGCCGCTCACGTTCCCGACCCGCCGGGTGGGCTCACCGGCTTCGACCGGGCGGTGGAGCTGGCGCTCAAGCGGGTCCGGGACCACGACGTGGCCACGCACTGGTCCAATGCGGAGGTTCCGGGCGCGCCGAGCGACCCCCTGCCGACGGACCCGGACTGGGCGGGCGGCTCCCTCTACGTGGACGACCGCAGCTGCGTCGTGGACGCCAGCCCCGAGGCGCTGTGGAAGGTCATCGTGGGCATCGGAGGCCAGAACGGCTGGTATTCCTGGCCGCTGGCCTGGCGGGTCCGCGGACTGCTCGACCGGCTCTCGGGTGGCCCCGGTCTGCGGCGTGGTCGGCGGAGCCCCACCACCCTGTACACCGGCGACGCGGTCGACTGGTGGCGGGTCGAGGAGATCGACGAGGGGCGCCTGCTCCGCCTCCGAGCCGAGATGCGGGTGCCCGGGCTGGCCTGGCTGGATCTGTCGGTGCGGCGCGACGAACAGGGCCGTACCGTCTTCCGCCAGCGGGCGCTCTTCCACCCGCGCGGACTGGTCGGGCAGGCGTACTGGTGGTCGGTCGCACCCTTCCACGACGTCGTCTTCGGCGGCATGCAGCGCAACATCACCCAGGCCGCCGAGGCCGCGGAAGCTGGTGCGGCCGGCGCGCCGGGCCGGGTCGGCGGGGCGCCGGTCGACGGGTGACGTGCGGACGTCGCTGGGGCGATGGGTGCTGCGGCAGCCCTCGTGATCGGCCGTGCGGCTCGCGTCCCGGGTGGCGGGACCGTGAGCTCACGGTGATCTCATCGAAGCAGCCACGAGCGATAGCAGTTGTACGACGCATGTAGCAGGTCTACTATCACCCTGAGACACCCGGAGCAGGGCGCAGGAGTGATGTCGCCATGAGTGCCGAGACCGACACGCAGCCCTCCGCGACCGGGCCGGCAGCGGGGCGCGCCATGGGCGAGCGCGTGGTCGAGGTGCGCGACCTGCGGATGAGCTACGGCAGCCACCGGGTCCTGGACGGGGTCGACCTGGACGTGCACAGCGGGGAGGTGGTCTGCCTCCTCGGACCCAACGGCGCGGGCAAGACCACGACCATCGAGGTGCTCGAAGGGTTCCGGGTCCGTTCGGCCGGGAACGTCCGGGTCCTCGGCGTCGACCCCGCGGAAGCGGACGAGGACTGGCGGGCGCGGGTCGGGGTCGTCCTCCAGTCGTGGCGAGACCACGCCCGGTGGACGCCACGCCGGTTGCTCGAGCACCTCGGCGGCTTCTACCGTCCCTACTCCACGCCGGGACGACCCCGGCCGTACCAGGTCGACGAGCTGCTGGGCACGGTCGGCCTGGAGGAGAGCGCCGACCAGAAGATCAACACGCTGTCGGGGGGTCAGCGGCGCCGGCTCGACGTCGCGGTCGGCATCGTCGGCCGTCCGGAGCTGCTCTTCCTCGACGAGCCGACCGCCGGCTTCGACCCGCACGCGCGGCGCGAGTTCCACGACCTCGTGCACCGGCTGTCGGACCTCGAGGGCACCAGCATCCTGCTCACCACCCACGACCTGGCCGAGGCCGAACGCCTCGCCGACCGGATCCTGATCCTGGCAGGGGGACGCATCGTCGCCGACGGGAGCGCCGATGCGCTGGCGCGCCAGGTCGCCGGCGACGCGGAGGTGCGGTGGGCCCGGGCCGGCGAACACTTCGTCCACGCGACCCCCGACGCCACGCGATTCGTCCGCTCGCTGCTCACGCAGTATGGCGACGAGGTGGCCGAGCTCGAGGTGCGCCGCGCCAACCTGGAGGACACCTACCTCGCCATGGTCCAGCAGTTCGAGACCGGTGACGTCGACCGGGCGGCCATCGCCTTCGGGGAGGTCGCGCGATGAACACCACGCTGCACGCCGTGCGCCTGGGCACCCGCCGAGGCTGGACCGAGTTCCTGCTGAGCCTGCGCAGCCCCCAGGACCAGGGCTTCTACGTCTTCGTCGGCCTCGGGACGCTCGGCTACCTGTGGCTCAACCGCGACGCCGAGGTGGAGGGCACGTCGCTGCTGCTCCCCAGCGTTGCCCTGCCCAGCATCCTCGGTGCCCTGCTCGCCTTCGGCGTCGTCATCGGGCCGGCCTACGCCCTCGCGATGGAACGGGAGGACGGCACGCTCCTCCGGCTCAAGGCCGTGCCGCACGGCATCCGTGCCTACGTGACCGGCCAGCTGCTCCTCCACTCCCTCGGCCTCCTGCCGATGCTCGCGGTGATCATGGTCCCGAGCGTCTTCCTCTTCGACGACGTCACGCCCCACGACGCGTCGGGATGGCTGACCTTCGCGTGGGTGGTCGGCCTCGGGATGCTGGCCACGCTCCCCCTCGGGATGATCCTCGGCTCGGTCGTGCCGAGCACGCAGAAGGTCGGCACCTGGGGGATGCTCCCGGTCCTCGTCGTCACCGCGATCTCCGGGATCTTCTTCCCGGTGCAGGCGCTCTGGGGATGGGTCCAGGCCGTCGCCCAGGTCCTGCCGGTGTACTGGATCGGCCTGGGGCTGCGCTCGGCGTTCCTCCCCGACGCCGCCGCCGCGGTGGAGCTCGGCGGCTCCTGGCGTACGGGGCAGACGGTCCTCGTCCTCGGCGCCTGGGCCGTCGTCGGCTGGCTCGTCACGCCGGTCGTGCTGCGCCGGATGGCCCGGCGGCAGTCCGGGTCGGTCGTCGAGCAGGCCCGTCAGAACGCCCTGCAGTGGGTGCGCTGACGGTGCCCGGCGACGCCGTCTACAACCGGATCGCGCTGCTGCGCGCCGAGCAGGGCGTCACGCGCCGCCGGCTCGCCGACGAGCTGGGCGTGCACTACCAGACGATCGGCTACCTGGAGCGCGGTGAGTACAACCCCAGCCTCCACCTGGCGCTGCGGATCGCGGAGTTCTTCGGCCTCCCGGTCGAGGTGATCTTCTCCACCCGGCCGTTCCCCCGGATCAGCGACGACCAGCGCACCGCCTGAACCCCGGGGCTCGTCAGCCGGAGGTCAACCACCAGGCCCCGTACGGCGGGAGCCAGAGGTTGCCGTCGCCGCCCGGCTCCACCACGTGGCCGCCCAGCCGGTCCACCGGCCGCTCCAGCGCGAGCGCCGCGACCGCATGGGCCGGGTAGGGCCGCCACGACTCCGTGACGTTGTAGAGGGCCAGGAAGGCACCGACCGGGTGCCGCCGGAGCACCGGCAGCACGCCGGGGTCGCGAACCTCCGCCACCTCCGAGCGTACGGAGGCGTGCAGGTGCGGCAAGGAGGCCCGCACCCGAGCGAGGTGGCGGACGCCCGCCCAGACCATGCCCTCCACCGTCGACGGGTCGTCGTGGCGGGCGGTGGCATCCCATGGCATGCGCGGCCGGTGCACCCAGCGGTTGTCGTCGGCGTGGGCCGGCTCATCGGCCCAGTGCTCGTCGTTGCGCAGGGCGATCTCGTCGCCCATCCACAGCACAGGAACCCCGCCCCAACCCACGACGACGGCATGCGCGAGCAGGATCCGCCCGACTGCCAGGTCGAGCCGGGCCGGGTCGCCCGACTCCAGGGCCGCGTCCAGCCCCGCGAGCGAGGCGGTCATCCCGCTGATCCGGCGGTCCCGGGTCACGGGGTTCTCCTGGAACACCAGGCCTCGCGCGTGCGACCCGGGGAAGAGACCGGCGTAGTAGTCGGACAGGAAGGCTCGGTGCTCGAACCCCGAGATCCCCGCCGCCGTGGCGTCCCCGTCGTCGATCGCCCAGCCGATGTCGTCGTGGCACCGCACGTACGTGATCCAGGCCGTCGTCGACGGGCGGGCCGGGAAGCGGCCCAGGGCGACCGCGGTGAGCCGCACGTCGCGGCTCGCCAGCATCGACCAGATCTGCACCATCAGGCTGTTGTGGTACGCCAGGTCGCTGACCTTGCCGTGGTGCGCGCCCCGGCCGAGATAGGCGATGAGGTCGGACGGCCCCACGATCGCCTCGGCCTTGAAGACGACGGCCGGGCAGGCCATCCGGACCACTGCCCGCAGGGCCTGCACCAGCGCGTGGACCTCCGGCTGGTTCTGGCAGTTGGTGCCGACCCGCTTCCAGAGGAAGGCGATGGCGTCCAGCCGCAGCACCTCGACCCCGAGGTTGGCGAGGAAGCAGATGACGTCGGCGTAGTCGCAGAACACGTCCGGGTTGGACCAGTCCACGTCCCACTGCCACGAGTTGAACGTCGTCCACACCCACGCCCCGACGTCGTCGTCCCAGGTGAAGTTGCCCGGTGCGAAGTCCGGGAAGACCTCGGGCAGCGTCCGTTCGTAGGCGTCGGGGCCCTCCGGCCCGCTGCGGTCCGGGAAGAGCCGGAAGTACGCGCGGTAGCGCTCGTCCCCCGCCCGGGCCGCCACCGCCCACGGGTGCTCGCGCGCGACGTGGTTGAGCACCAGGTCGAGGCACAGGCTGATGCCGGCGTCCCGCAGTGCGGTCGCCAGCTTCCGCAGGTCCTCGACGTCGCCCAGGTCGGGGCGCACGCTGCGGTAGTCGGCCACCGCGTAGCCGCCGTCGTTGGGCCCCTCCCTGGGCCGTAGCAGGGGCATCAGGTGCAGGTAGGTGACCCCGAGCTCCTCGAGGTACGGGATGTGCTGCCGGACCCCGGCCAGGTCGCCCGCGAAGCGGTCGGCGTACGCGGCGTAGCCGAGCATCCGGGGGTGCTGGAACCAGTCCGGCTCGAGCGAGCGGCGCTGGTCCAATCGCTTGAGCTCGGGGGCCCGGTCGGCGTAGGCGGCAGCCGCCAGCCGGACGACCCGCTCGACCAGGGGGGCCACCTGCTCGGACGGGTAGACAGCGGCGAAGCCGTCGAGCAGGTCCTCGTACCAGCGGTCCACGCGCAGGGCGAACAGCTCCTGCTCGTGCGCGGGCAAGGTGACGAGGACCTCGCCGGCCTCTCGCTGCAGCGCCTCCGGGGCGGCCATCCCGGCCTCGTCAGGCGAGCGAGGCGTCCACGGTGATCGTCGTACCGGACAGGGCCATGCTCACCGGGCAACCCTGCTCGGCGGTGGCGGCGGCCTCGGCGAATTGCTCGGCGGACAGACCAGGAACGTCGGCCCGCACCACCAGATGGACGCCGGTGATGCCAGTCCCCGGCTGGAAGGTGACTTCGGCGCGGGTGTCCACCGCGGAGGGTGGCGACCCGGCCTTGGTCAGCGCGAGCGCAAGGGACATCGAGAAGCACGCGGAATGCGCGGCCGCAATGAGCTCCTCCGGTGAGGTCTTGCCGCCCGGCTCCTCGGTTCGCGCGGGCCACGTGACGTCGTAGGTGCCCAGCCCGGACGACTCGAGCGTCGTCCGCCCGGCCCCCTCGGTCAGCGAGCCCTCCCAGTGCGTCGACGCGGTGCGGGTGGCGGTCATCGAAGTCGTACCTCCGTCTGCGGTGGGCGTGGGTCGGTGCGCTCCCATCCTTGCGACAATGGGGCCCGTGAGCCAGCCCGAGACCGAGCAGCAGACGTTCTACGACGCCGTGGGCGGGCACGAGACCTTCGTCCGCCTCGTGCACCGCTTCTACCAGGGCGTCGCCGGCGACGAGCTGCTGCGGCCGCTCTACCCCGAGGAGGACCTCGGTGGCGCCGAGCAACGCCTGCGGATGTTCCTCGAGCAGTACTGGGGCGGGCCCACGACCTACTCCGAGCAGCGGGGGCACCCGCGGCTGCGCATGCGCCACGCGCCCTTCAAGGTCAACCCAGCCGCCCGCGACCGTTGGCTCGCGCACATGCGCGTGGCGGTCGACGAGCTCGGGCTCCCGCCCCCGTACGAGGTGATGCTCTGGGACTACCTCGAGCGGGCGGCCCACTCCATGGTCAACACCTTCGAGGACTGAGCCATGCGCTTCCTGGACGGCCACGCGCCCACGGTGGACCTGACCTACGACGACGTGTTCATGGTCCCGCGGCGCTCGTCCGTGGAGTCCCGCTTCGACGTGGACCTGGCCACGGCCGACGGCTCGGGCACCACGCTGCCGGTCGTCGTCGCCAACATGACGGCGGTGTCCGGGCGCCGGATGGCCGAGACCGTCGCTCGCCGCGGGGCGATCGCGGTGATCCCGCAGGACATCCCCGTCGGCGTGGTCGCCGACGTCGTGTCGTGGGTCAAGACCCGCGACCTGGTCTACGAGACGCCGATCACCGTCGACCGGCACGAGACCGTCTCGGCCGTGCTCGCGCTCATGCCGAAGCGCGCCCACGGCGCGGCCGTCGTCGTCCACGACGGGCGACCCGTGGGCGTGGTCGCCGAGGCCGACTGCGTGGGTGCCGACCGGTTCGCGCAGGTGGAGCGGCTGATGTCGACGGACCTGCTCACCGTCCCCGTCGGCACCTCCCCTCGCCAGGCGTACGAGGTCATGCACGTCTCCCGCCGGCGGCTCGCTCCGGTCGTCGACGGCTCCGGGCGGCTGGTCGGCGTCCTCACCCGTACGGGAGCCCTGCGGTCCACCATCTACCGGCCGGCCGTCGACGCGGCGGGGCGGCTACGCGTCGGGGCGGCGGTCGGCGTGACGGGCGACGTCAAGCGCAAGGTGGCAGCGCTGCTCGAAGCCGGCATCGACGTGCTCGTCGTCGACACCGCGCACGGCCACCAGGACAAGATGATCGCCGCCCTCGGGGCGGTCAGGGCGGTGGGCAGCGACGTCCCGGTCGTCGCCGGCAACGTGGTCACGGCCGAGGGCGTGCGCGACCTCGTCGACGCCGGGGCCGACATCGTCAAGGTCGGCGTCGGCCCGGGCGCGATGTGCACCACCCGGATGATGACGGGTGTCGGCCGACCGCAGTTCTCTGCCGTGCACGAGTGCGCGACCGAGGCTCGGCGGCTGGGTCGCCACGTGTGGGCCGACGGCGGCGTCCGGCATCCGCGCGACGTCGCCCTGGCCCTGGCCGCAGGTGCCTCCAACGTGATGATCGGATCGTGGTTCGCCGGCACCTTCGAGTCCCCGGGAGACGTCCAGCACGACGCCGACGGCCGGATGTACAAGGAGAGCTTCGGCATGGCGTCCGCGCGCGCCGTGATGCACCGGACCACCGCCGACACGCCGTTCGAGCGCGCCCGCAAGGCCCTGTACGAGGAGGGCATCTCCTCCGGCCGCATGTATCTCGACCCCGTACGGCCGGGGGTGGAGGACCTGCTCGACACCATCGCGTCCGGGGTCCGCAGCGCGTGCACCTACACCGGCGCGGCCACGCTCGAGGAGTTCCACGAGCGGGCGGTCGTGGGCCTGCAGGAGGCCTCGGGCTTCGCCGAGGGTCGCCCGCAGGACTCGTCCTGGTGAGGGCGCCGAGTTGGGCGTGCAGCGGCCGGTGCCTAGGCTGGTGAGGCGTGACCGACACCCGGCGCCTCTGGTGGCGCGACGCCGTCATCTACCAGGTCTACATCCGGTCCTTCGCCGACGGGGACGGTGACGGGCTCGGCGACGTGGCCGGGATCCGCAGCCGCCTGCCGTACCTGCGCGACCTGGGGGTCGACGCCGTCTGGATCAACCCGTGGTACCCGTCCCCGATGGCCGACGCGGGCTACGACGTGGTCGACTACCGCGACGTCGAGCCGGTCTTCGGCACGCTCGAGCAGGCCGAGCAGCTGGTGCGTGAGGCCCACGACCTGGGACTGAAGGTCTTCCTCGACATCGTTCCCAACCACACCTCCGACGAGCACCCGTGGTTCCAGGAGGCGCTGGCCGCCGGGCCCGGGTCCGACGCCCGGGGCCGCTACCACTTCCGGGCGGGGCGCGGGGAGGCCGGCGACCAGCCGCCTACCGACTGGCGGAGCACCTTCGGCGGCTCCGCCTGGACCCGTGTGACCGAGCCCGACGGCTCCCCGGGGGACTGGTACCTGCACCTGTTCGACGTCAAGCAGCCGGACCTGAACTGGACCCGCAAGGACGTACGGGACGAGTTCCTCGACATCCTGCGGTTCTGGTTCGACCGTGGGGTCGACGGCTTCCGGATCGACGTGGCGCACTCGCTGACGAAGGACATGGGTTACCCCGACCTGGGCCTCGAGGAGGAGGGGGTCCTCGACTCGCCCGACCGCAGCAACCACGCGCACTGGGACCGTGACGACGTCTTCCACATCTACGAGGAGTGGCGGGAGCTGGCCGACTCCTACGACCCGCCCCGGGCCTTCGTGGCCGAGGCGTGGGTCTACTCCTCGGAGCGGCTCACCCACTACGTGGCGCCGGGTGTGCTGCACACGGCCTTCAACTTCGACTTCGTCAGGGCGCCGTGGTCGCCCGGCGCGCTGCGCGAGGTGATCGACACGACCCTCGCCTCGCACGCCACCGTCGGGGCCCCGGCGACCTGGGTGCTGTCCAACCACGACATCACCCGGCACGTGACCCGCTACGGCCGGCGCGAGCAGGTGGCTGGAGCCGACATCCACACCGGCGACTGGGAGGTCGACGTCGAGCTGGGCCGGCGCCGGGGCCGGGCCGCCGCGCTGCTCATGCTCGCGCTGCCCGGCGGGGCCTACGTCTACCAGGGTGACGAGCTCGCGCTGGAGGAGGTCACCGACCTGCCCGACGAGCTGCTGCAGGACCCGGTGTGGGAGCGCAGCGGTCACACCCTGCGCGGCCGGGACGGGTGCAGGGTGCCGATCCCGTGGTCCCGGTCCGGGCCCTCGCTGGGCTTCGGCGACGCCGCGCCGTGGCTGCCGCAGCCGGCGCACTGGGCCGAGTTGTCGGTGGCCGCCCAGGAGGGGGTCGGAGGGTCGACGCTGGAGCTCTACCGGACCGCCCTGCGTCTGCGTCGGGAGCTGCCGGTCCTCGGCGACGGGTCCATGCACTGGATCGACAGCGCAGCCGGGGTGCTGGCCTTCCGGCGCGACCCCGGCTTCGCCTGCGTGGTCAACCTGGGCCCCGCTGCCGCCGACCTGCCGCCGCACGAGCAGGTGCTGGTCTCCAGCGCCCCGCTGGAGGGCGGGCGGCTCCCCGTCGACGCCGCCGTCTGGCTCACGACCGGTCCCGGCCCCGAATGACCACGTTCACCACCCTCGTGGGGCCTTCACGAGGCGTCCGCGCCTGGTGATGACCCGGCCAGCCTGGTGGTGAACTGTCGACCCGGCCGTCGGCGGCGAAGTCCCAGGCGTAGCGCAGCTGATCCCCGTCGGGGTCGGCCGTGCCCTCGATGGAGAAGGTGACCGTCAGCAGCGTCGAACCGTCGCCGGCTCGGCCGACACCACCGGCACCGGGACAGGTCCAGGTGGCCGTCGGCGTCGAAGACGATGTCGCCACGCACGTGGCAGCGAATCCCGCGGTCGACCGGCGGTTCTTCGACTTCACCGTCCCCACCCCCGGCTGACCCCCGCCCCCACGGCGTCGCCGGCAGGGTAGTAACACGACCCTTCCCCGCCGCTCCCGCGTTCCCACAGGTCACACCCCGTTCCCGGCCCTACATGTGCCGATCACCTGCGGAAGTCGGGCCAGTGTCTGCCATTGACAGTCGCTGGACCAAGTCCTAACTTGTTGCACCAAGTCCAAACTTAGTATCAGCCAACCGTAAGCCGGTCGAGTGGCGTCGGTTGAGTGAACGCTGGGCTGCGCTTGGCGAGGAAGGGGAGAGTCCACCCGCCGCATTTTGGTTCACGCTTCTCTGCGCCTGGTCGTTGCGTGTTCAAAGGGAAGGGAATCAGTTTGCCCGCTGGCGTGAGCACTCGCGGTCCACCGTCGGCACGCCTTCGCGTCACGTCGTTCCGTGGCGGCGGCGAACCGCCGCTCCGGTCTGGAGGGACAGATCCTCCCGGCCGTCGACCGTCTGAATCCACGAGGAAGACCATGAAGAGTTCGAGGAACCGCTGGCGCATCGTCCGTGCCGTAATCGTCGCCGCTCTGGCGACGTGCCTCGGCTTGGGTACTGCAGCCACCGCGTCCGCCCAAGCACCGGACTGCGCGGGTCGGGGCGTCCCGACGAGCAAGATCTCGATCCAACTCTGGACGTTCGCCGAGTACGTCGGCTTTGGGACCGACGCGGCGACGATCGCGCGGCTGGAGGAGGTGCTCAGCAGCCTGAGCGAGATGGGTTACCGCAACGTCGAGCCGTTCACGCTCAGTGGCCTGAGCGCCGAGGAGTACCGGGCGCTGCTCGACAAGTACGGGCTGAAGGCGTCGGCCCGCCACGTCGACGTCGGCACGCCCGAGAACCCCGCCGACATCGAGGCGATCATCGAGGAGAACCGCATCCTCGGCATCAAGTACTTCGGCTCCGGCTCCACCCCGATATTCCCGCCGATCTACACCACCGAGGCGGAGTGGGTCGCTTACGCCGAGTACCTGGACGAGATCGGCGCGTTGGCACGCAAGGCCGGCCAGACGCTGATGGTGCACAACCACGACATCGAGTTCGAGACGGTCTTCGGCGACCAGACGGTGTTTGACATCCTGATGGCGAACACCGACCCGCGGAACGTCGTCTTCCAGCTCGACCTGTACTGGGCGACCAACGGTGGCGCGGATCCGGTGGAGCTTCTCGAGCGCTACGGCAAGCGGATCGAGCTGTTCCACGTGAAGGACATGGCCGCCGGTACGTTCCCGGGCCGGATCGAGATCCTCGGCGAGGGCATCATCGACTTCCCGGAGATCTTCGCGGCCTCCCAGGGGCCGGTGAGGTACTACGTCGTCGAGCACGACCCGCGCTTCGGCGACCCGACGTTCGACCCGTTCGAGGCGGCCGAGAAGGGCTTCGACTACCTCGACTGCGTGACGTTCTGAGCACTCATGGCCCGGGGGGCCTCTGACGGAGGCCCCCCGGGCCGCGCGCTACCAGCTTCAACGAGCACACCCCCACCATTGGGAGGAGACAGCGTGCGAACTGCGCGAACATTCGTTGCCCTCGCCGGCGTGCTGGCGCTCTGGGCCTACCCGTCCGTCGCTGCGGCTCAGGCGCAACCGCCGCCCGACTCGCAGTTCCAGAAGGTCGTCATCGACGACTCGCCTGGCGAGCCGATGGACCTGGCCGTGCTGCCGGACGGCCGCGTGCTGCACGTCACGCGCCAGGGCCATGTTTGGCTGCACGATCCGGACACCGGCCTGAAGACGCTCGCCGCTCTGCTCGACGTGTACCAGCACGACGAGGAGGGG
>DASTQL010000081.1:0-6577 GCA_035761805.1 Jiangellales bacterium
GTTCGTCCCGGGTCGCCCGACGCCACCGCCGCCGCTCCGGCACAGGCCCCTGAGAGGACCGCGTAGTAGATCCCCTCACCGGTGAGCGGGTTGACCAGGGAAAGCGCGTCGCCGGCGAGCAGCACGCGGCCGTCGGGCTGACGCGGCCTGCGGGTGGACAGCGGCAGGTGGTGGGCGCGCCAGCCCGCGCCCTGCGCTCCGGCAACGGGGAGCAGCTCGTCGAGACGGTCGAGCAGGTGCGTGCGCGTCGGGTGGCGGCCCCCGGCCAGCACCTCGCCGTAGCCGACGTTGGCCCGGCCGTCGCCGACGGGGAAGGACCACGCGTACGCGGCGAGCCGGCCGCGCCCCAGCACGATGCGCTGCTCGTCGGCCAGGTGAGGGAGCACCGGCGCGTACCCCCGGATGGCCAGGGCGAGGTGCCGGCCGGCGTTGTGCCTCAGCCCGAGTGCCCGTCGCAGCACCGAGCGGGCGCCGTCGGCGGCAACCACGACTCGGGCCCGCACGTCGCCGTCCAGCACGACGGAGTCCGGCCGCGTGCGGAGCGTACGGACGCGCCGGTGCCCCGGGACCGCACCCGCGGCGACGGCCGCGTCATGCAGACGGGCGTCCAGCACCTCGCGCGGAACCACGCGGGAGGCACAGGCGGCGGTCCCGACCAGCTCGGCACCCCGTCCGGCCGGGTAGCCCAGGCGCAGCCGGTGCACGGGCCGGAAGTCGTCCACCAGGCCGGGGGCGCCCAGTGCCGTCACGACGTCGAGCGCGTGCGGGGCGACGCCGTCGCCGCACGCCTTGTCGCGCGGGAACCTCGCTCGGTCGAGGAGCAGGACCCGGGCGTCCGGCCGGGCACGGAGTGCGGACAGCGCCGCCGCGGAGCCGGCCGGACCCGCGCCGACCACGACCACGTCCCAGGCGTCGTCGCCCACGGTCGCCGCCCGTCCCGGCCCCTCAGGCCCGCAGGTGCTGCTCGAGCCGCTCGACCTTGGCGGCCAGCTGGCCGGTGTGGCCTGGCCGGATGTCGGCCTTGAGCACCAGCCCCACGCGCGGGGCGCGGGCAGCCACGACGTCGACGGCCCGCTTGACCACGGCCATCACCTCGTCCCACTCACCTTCGACGTTGGTGAACATCGCATTCGTCTCGCAAGGCAGGCCCGAGTCCCGGACCACCCGGACCGCCTCCGCGACTGCCTCCGCGACCCCACCGGTCTCGTCCGCCACCCCGGGACTGATGCTGAAGGCCACGATCACCGGACCAGCCTCTCAGACCCGACGGCCCCGCCGCCCGCGCCAGCCCTCACGCACTCTCGGTGACGAACCAGATCCCGACGGCGGGCTCCGCCCCGTCGTTGCGGTAGCGGTGCGGGGTCGTGGACTCGAAGGAGATCGCGTCACCGGGGGAGAGGCGGATCTCCTCGAAGCCGAGGGTCAGCACCAGCTCACCGCTGATGAGGAAGCCGTACTCGGCCCCGGGGTGACGCATCAGCCGCTCCGTGCTGGACGACGTCCCGCCCGGGTCGTACGTGATGCGCAGGAAGTCGACGTGCGTGTGCGGCAGCTGGCCGAGCCGCTCCCAGGTCACGCCGGAGTCGAGGCGGAGGACCTGCCGGGTCTCCGCCGTCACGAGCGGGCCGACGCGGTGGCCGCGGTGGGAGCCGAGCGCGGCGAGGATGGTGGTGGGCGCACCTGCGCCCACGGCCGCCTCCGGGGTCTCCTCGACACCCTCGACACCCTCGGCGCCGACGGGATCGAAGACCGCCTCGACGGAGATCCCCAGGGCGGTGGTGATGGCGTAGAGCGTGCTCACCGACGGCTGGCTCTTCCCGGTCTCGATCTGGGAGATCAGGCTCGCGGAGACGCCCAGCTCCCGCGCCAGGCTGCGCACGCTGACGCCCCGCCGCTGCCGCTCCACCCGCAGGCGGGTGCCGACGTACGGAACCGGTGCCGGTGCCACGGGCCACCTCCTCGCCGTCCGGATCGTACAGAGAAGGTGAACATCCGTCCTGATCGCCCCCCCAGGTGAGCCACAACGTTCAGTCCGGGTTGACACCGCCGTCGGGCGTGACTTGACTCACCAGACACAGCCCGCACGCCGAGGAGGTCGCCGTGGCGATCCGTACGTACGGCCCCAACGCGGTCGACTGGGAGGAGCGGGTGGACCTGGACCGGCTGCGGCGGGAGCGGCTGGACCGGCTGCGTGCCGCCCTCGAGGCGTCGGAGCTGGGCGCCCTGGTGACCTTCGACTTCTCCAACATCCGCTACATGACCGCGACGCACATCGGCACCTGGGCGATGGACAAGCTCATCCGCTTCGCGGTGCTCCCGCGCGGGGGGGAGCCGGTGCTCTGGGACTTCGGGTCCGCCGCCCGGCACCACCAGCTGTTCAACCCGTGGCTGGACGGGACCTCGCGCGCCCGGGCCGGGATCTCCACGTTGCGCGGCGCCTTCAACCCCGGTGCGGGCATCGCCGAGGAGGTCGCGCGCAAGGTCGCGACCGTCGTGCGCGAGCACGGCGTCGCAGGCGAGCCCGTCGGGGTCGACCTGGTCGAGATGCCGGTGCTGGCCGCCCTGCGCGCCGAGGGCCTCGACGTGGTCGACGGGCAGCAGGCCTTCCTCGAGGCGCGCCGCATCAAGACCCCCGACGAGATCTCCCTGCTCACCCAGGCCTGCTCGATGGTCGACGCCGCCTACGAGGAGCTGTACGGCTTCCTTCGGCCAGGGGTGCGCGAGAACGAGTGCGTCGGCCTGGTGAGCAAGGTGCTCTACGACCTCGGCAGCGAGTACGTCGAGGGGGTCAACGCCATCTCCGGGGAACGCTGCTCGCCGCACCCGCACGTCTACAGCGACCGGGTCGTCCGGCCGGGCGACCCGGCCTTCTTCGACATCCTGCACAGCCACCTCGGCTACCGGACCTGCTACTACCGCTGCTTCGCCGTGGGCAGCGCCTCGCCGGCGATGCGCGACGCCTACACCCGCTGCCGGGAGTACATGGACGCGGCGATCGCCGCCGTGAAGCCGGGCACCACGACCGCCGACATCGTCTCGCTGTGGCCCACGGCCGAGGAGTTCGGCTTCCCTGACGAGGAGGCCGCCTTCGCCCTCCAGTACGGGCACGGCGTGGGTCTGGCCATCTGGGAGAAGCCGATCTTCAGCCGGCTGATCTCGCTGGAGCACCCCGAGCCCCTCGAGGAGGGCATGGTCTTCGCGCTGGAGACCTACTGGCCGGCCGCAGACGGCTGGTCGGCCGCACGGATCGAGGAGGAGGTCGTCGTCACCGCCGACGGCTGCGAGGTCATCACGAAGTTCCCGGCCGAGGACCTGCTCGTCGCCGGCCGCCGCTACTGGTCCGTCGACGGCCCGCTCCCTTCCGTACGGGAGTCGCAGTCGCACCTCAACACGAAGGCGGGACGGGGGGAGCGGTGAGCACGGAGCCCGCCGTCGCCCCCGCGGCCCACCAGGTCGACCCGGACGCCCTGCTGGCGATGTACGAGCAGATGGCGGTGATCCGGGCGACCGAGAAGGCGGCCCACGACCTCTTCATGCGCGGCCTGGTCAAGGGGACCACCCACCTGGCCGCCGGGCACGAGGCGGTCGCCGTGGGAGCGAGCGCAGCGCTGCGCGACGACGACTACGTCTTCGCCACCTACCGGGGCCACCACCACGCCATCGCCCGGGGCGCCACGCCGGAGGAGTGCCTCGCGGAGCTCATGCAGCGGTCCACCGGCGTCTGCAAGGCCAAGGGCGGGTCGATGCACCTGACCCGGGCCGACAAGGGGATGCTCGGCTCGTACGCCATCGTCGGCGCTCACCTGCCCATCGCCAACGGCGCCGCCTGGTCGGCGAAGCTGCGTGGCAGCGGGCAGGTCGCCGTCGCGTTCTTCGGCGACGGCGCCACGAACATCGGCGCCTTCCACGAGGCGCTCAACCTCGCCGCGGTGTGGAAGCTGCCGGTGGTCTTCGTCTGCGAGAACAACCGCTACATGGAATACACCCCGATCGACAGGGTCACCGCCGTCCCCAACCCCGCCGCGGACCGCGCACCGGCCAACGGGATGCCCGGGGTCCTCGTCGACGGCAACGACGTCGTCGTCGTCCGCGACACGATGGCCGAGGCGGTCGACCGGGCGCGCGGGGGAGACGGGCCGACGGTGGTCGAGGCGCTGACCTACCGGCACTTCGGCCACAGCCGCACCGACCCCGCGACCTACCGGCCCGCGGAGGAGGTCGAGGAGTGGCTCGCCCGCGACCCGCTCCTGGTGGCGCGTGAGCGGTTGCGGGCGCTCGGCGTGGGCGACGCCGACATCGACGAAGCGGACGGCCGGGCGGCCGCCGTCGTGGCCGAGGCCTCGGCGGCTGCGCAGGCCGCACCCCCCGCCGACCCGGCGGAGGCGTTCACCGACGTGTGGGCGGACGGAGGCTCGTCGTGGCGGACGTGACCACCTACCGCGAGGCGGTGGCGGAGGGTGTGGCGCGGGAGATGCGCCGCGACCCGCGGGTGGTGTGCCTCGGCGAGGACATCGGCGCAGCCGGCGGTGTCTTCAAGACGATGGTCGGGCTGTACGACGAGTTCGGCCCGGACCGGGTCTGGGACACGCCGATCTCGGAACAGGCGATCGCGGGCGCTGCCATGGGGGCCGCGATGACCGGCCTACGGCCGGTGGCCGAGATCATGTTCAGTGACTTCCTGGCCTGCTGCTGGGACTACCTGGCCAACGAGATCCCCAAGGCCCGCTACATGACCGGCGGGCAGGTGACCGTCCCGCTCGTGATCCGGACCGCGAACGGCGGCGGGCTGGGCTTCGGCGCCCAGCACTCGCAGGCCGTGGAGAACTGGGCCCTCACCGTCCCCGGGCTCAAGATCGCAGCCCCCTCGACACCGGCGGACGTCGTCGGCCTGATGGCGGCCGCGATCCGCAGCGACGACCCGGTCGTCTTCTTCGAGCACAAGGGCCTGTTCGCCGGCAAGGGGGAGCCGGCGCCGCCCGACCACGTCGTCGAGCTCGGGCGGGCCCGGGTGGCCCGCGAGGGGAACGACGTCACGCTGGTCGCGCTCGCGTCGACCGTCCCGCTCGCGCTGGCCGCCGCCGAGCAGCTGGCCGGCGAGGGGGTCTCAACCGAGGTGGTCGACCTGCGTTGCCTCGTCCCTCTCGACATGGCGACCGTCCTCCGCTCGCTCGAGCACACGAGCAGGCTGGTCGTCGTCGAGGAGAACCCGTACCAGGGCGGCTGGGGTGCCACGGTGGCCTCGATCGTCGCCGACGAGGGCTTCGAGCTGCTCGACGCGCCGGTGCGGCGGGTCGCCGCCGCGTGCGTGCCGCTGCCCTTCGCCGACGCCCTCGAGGATCAGGTCATCCCGACCGTCGACAAGGTCGCGACAGCCGTACGGAAGCTCGCCGCCTACTGACGGCGGGAACGGACAGCCACACCGGAAGGGGCCAGACGCATGGGCAAGATCCTCCTCAAGGGCGGCACGGTCGTCTCCGTCGATCCGGCGAACGGGGACCTGAAGGTGGGCGACGTCCTCCTCGAGGACGACCGGATCGCCGGAGTCGAGGCGGGCATCGAGGCCGACGCGGAGGTGGTCGACTGCGCCGGCAAGATCGTCATCCCCGGGTTCGTGGACACGCACCGGCACACCTGGGAGGCCGCGATCCGCAACTGCGCTCCCAACGCCACCCTGGACGACTACTTCGTCGAGGTCCTCGACACCTTCGCGCCGCTCTACCGGGCCGAGGACGTGCACGCGAGCAACGTCGCGGGGTCGCTCGAGTGCCTCAACGCCGGCATCACGACCCTGGTCGACTGGTCGCACATCAACAACACCCCCGACCATCCCGACGCCGCAGTCACCGCGCTGCAGGAGACCGGCATCCGTGCGCAGTACGCGTACGGCAGCGCCAACACCTCGCTGGAGAAGTACTGGTTCTTCAGCGCCGAGGAGATCCCGGGCGACGACGTCCGGCGGATCCGGGAGACCTACTTCCCCTCGGACGACGGACTGCTCACGATGGGCCTGGCCACCCGTGGCCCCGGCTTCACCCAGGACCAGGTCGTGCAGCACGAGTGGGCGCTGGCTCGTGAGCTCGGCATCCCGCTCACCGTCCACGTCGGGATGGGCCGCATGGCCGGCCGCTTCGCCATGGTGGAGCAGCTGGACCGGCTCGGACTGCTCGGGCCCGACACGACCTTCGTCCACTGCTGCTACTTCAGCGACCACGAGTGGAAGCGGGTCGCCGAGACCGGCGGCACGATCTCCATCGCGGCGCAGGTCGAGCTCCAGATGGGACACGGCTGGCCACCGGTCAACAAGAGCCACCAGTTCGGGCTGCGGCCCAGCCTGTCGACCGACGTCGTGACGACGGTGCCCGGCGACATGTTCACCCAGATCCGGGCCGCCTTCGGCGCCGAGCGGGCCCGGGTCAACGCCGTCTGCTGGGAGGCAGACACCGGGGTGCCGGACAGCATGCTGACGGCCCGCAAGATGCTCGAGATCGCGACCATCAACGGTGCCCACGTCGCGGGGCTGGAGGACAAGGTCGGCTCTCTCACGCCGGGCAAGAAGGCCGACGTCGTCGTCATCGAC
>DASTQL010000082.1:0-30256 GCA_035761805.1 Jiangellales bacterium
GCCGACGACATGGGGCTCGGCAAGACGATCACCCTGATCGCCCTGCACCTCCACCGGAGGGACACGGGGGCGGGCGGCCCCACGCTCGTCGTGTGCCCGGCGTCGCTGCTCGGGACGTGGGAGCGCGAGGTCGCCAAGTTCGCTCCCGGCATCCCGGTTCGCCGGTTCCACGGAGGCGGGCGGCACCTGGACGACCTCGCTCCGGACGAGATCGTGCTCGTGACGTACGGCGTGGTGCGCCGCGACCGCGCCGAGCTGGCCGGCACCATCTGGGGCCTGATGGTCGCCGACGAGGCACAGGCGGTGAAGAACCCGCTGTCCCGCACGGCCCGCGAGCTCCGCGCCGTCCCCGCGGCCGCCCGGGTGGCGCTGACCGGGACACCGGTCGAGAACCGGCTCAGCGACCTGTGGGCCATCCTCGACTGGACCACGCCCGGGCTGCTCGGCGACCTCACGACCTTCCGCCGTCAGGTCGCGGTCCCGGTGGAGCGCTACCGCGACCCCGAGACCACCGAGCGCCTGGCCCAGCTCGTGCGACCCTTCCTCCTCCGCCGCCGCAAGACCGACCCGGGCATCGCCCCGGAGCTCCCGCCCAAGACCGAGACCGACCGCGTCGTGCCGCTGACCGCCGAGCAGACCACCCTGTACGAGGCGCTGGTCCGCGAGTCGCTCGACGAGATCCGCCGTACGGAGGGAATCGCCCGCCGCGGCCTCGTGCTCAAGCTGCTCACCGGCCTCAAGCAGATCTGCAACCACCCCGCCCAGTACCTCGGCCAGACCGCACCCGTCGCCGGCCGCTCCGGCAAGCTGGAGGCGCTCGACGGGCTGCTCGACGTCGTCCTCGACGAGGGCGACGCGGTCCTGCTCTTCACCCAGTACGTCGGCATGGCGCGGCTGCTCGAATCGCACCTGACCTCCCGCGGGGTCGGCACCCAGCTGCTGCACGGCGGCACACCCGTACGCCGTCGGGAGGAGATGGTGCGTCGCTTCCAGACCGGCGACGTGCCGGTCTTCCTGCTCTCCCTCAAGGCGGCCGGCACCGGGCTGACACTGACCCGGGCAACGCATGTCGTGCACTACGACCGGTGGTGGAACCCGGCCGTCGAGGACCAGGCCACCGACCGCGCCTACCGGATCGGGCAGGACCGCCCGGTCCAGGTGCACCGGCTCGTCACCGAGGGCACCGTCGAGGACCGGGTGGCGGCGCTGCTCGCCGGCAAGCGCGCGTTGGCCGACGCCGTGGTCGGTGCCGGCGAGGGTTGGATCGGCGAGCTCTCCGACGACGACCTCGCCGGGCTCGTCTCCCTGGGGTCGCCGTGAGCTGGTGGCACGAGCAGCAGGGGCCGTCGCACCGCCGGCCGCCCGCCCGGGGCCAGGGCTCCCGGCGCGGCTTCGGCCGTACGTGGTGGGGCCGGGCCTGGGTCGACGCGCTCACCGACCGGGCCCGGCTGGACCCCAACCGGCTCTCCCGCGGGCGCTCGTACGCGCGCAGCGGTGCGGTCGGCGAGCTGCGTATCGAGCCGGGGAGGGTCCAGGCCGAGGTCCAGGGCAGCCGCCTCCGGCCCTACCAGGTCTCGGTGCGGGTGCGTGAGTTGGAGCCGTCGGAGTGGGCGCGGCTCCTCGACGTGGTGGCGGCGGAGGTGGGCCACACGGCCGCCCTCCTCGAGGGTGAGCTGCCGCCGGAAGTGGAGCAGGCCGTCGCTGCCGCCGGGGTCGACCTGCTCCCCGGCCCGGGAGAGCTCGGTCCCCAGTGTTCCTGCCCCGACTGGGCAAACCCGTGCAAGCACGCCGCCGCCGTCTGCTTCCTCGTGTCCGACGTCCTCGACCGCGACCCCTTCGCCCTGCTGCTGCTCCGCGGCCGCGGACGCGAGAGCGTGCTCGCCGAGCTCCGTACGCGGAGGGGCGGAGTCGATCCGGCGACCGCGACCAGCCGCGTGCCGGCCGACGAGGGTGTCCCGGCCGCGGACGCCTTCCGGGACTGGGTCGCCGACAGCGCCACACCGGTGCTCCCGCTCCCCCCGACGAGCCCCGGCCGCCCCCTCGCGCTCCCGACACCGCCGGCGGCCGGACCCACCCGTGCCCACAACGGCTCCCGCCCCGGGACGGCGGGCGTCGCGGCCGACCTCGACGCCTTGGCAGCCGACGCGGCCGCCCGCGCCTGGGCACTCGCGACCGGCACGGCCGACGTGCTCGACCTGGACGCCGACGAGGACCTCGCCCGGCAAGCAGCCGACGCCCTCGGGCACGCCAGGCTCGGCATCCTGGCCGCCCGGGCCGGCCTGCCCGCCCGCGAGCTCGCCCGCCGCGGCATCGCGTGGCGGCACGGGGGTGCGGCGGGGCTGGCCGTCCTCCGAGGCGGTCACGAACGGCCGGACGACCCGGTGCTGGACGAGGCACGGGCCGCCCTGGGGGCAGGCGCGAGGGTCCGCGGTGGTCGGGTGACCCTCGGCCCGGTCCAGCTGAGGTGGGCGGACGGCCAGTGGTACCCGATGCGCCGAAGCTTCGGCGACTGGGACCTGGTGGGTCCTCCCGATCCCGACCCTGTCGTCGCCGCCGAGCGCGCCCGCGGCTGACCCCGACCGGGACCGGGGCGATCAGCAGGGGCACGGGTGCCCCGGCCGCCGGGACCTTCGTCACTGTCGTCGCCGGAAACCGCGCGGAGAGTTGGGGTAGACGGCCCGTCCGGTGCCGCAGCGACCGAGGAGTGCGTCATGAGACCCGCCACCACCACCCGTACCGGCCTCGTCGCCGTCGCCCTCATGAGCCTCGCGTTGGCCGGCTGCGGTGGCGACGAGGCGGAGACGACCTCCGGAGAGGGCACCGAGTCGCCCCCGGTGACCGTCACGGCGGACAGCGAGCTCGCTGCCCTGGTTCCAGAAGGCGTGACGGAGGACGGCGTCCTCGTCGTCGCGACCGACGCGTCGTACGCACCGAACGAGTTCTTCGACGAGGACAACGAGACGCTGATCGGCATGGACATCGACCTGGGAACGGCCCTCGGCGATGTGCTCGACATCGAGGTGCGCTTCGAGAACGCCCCGTTCGACAGCATCATCCCCGGCCTCGAGTCCGGGAAGTACGAGCTGGGCATGTCGTCCTTCACGATCAACCCGGAGCGGATGGAGGTCGTCGACATGGTCAGCTACTTCGTCGCCGGCACCTCCTGGGCCGTGCCGACGGACAACCCGGACGCAGTCTCGCCGGACGACGCCTGCGGTGCGAAGGTGGCGGTGCAGAAGGCGACCGTCCAGGTCGATGACGTGACCGCCCGCTCGGAGCAGTGCCTGGCCGACGGTGAGACCGAGATCACCATCGACCAGTACACCCTGCAGACCGACGCCACGACCGCGGTGGTCTCGGGCAAGGACGACGCCATGCTGGCCGACTCCCCGGTCGTCGCCTACGCGATCAAGCAGACCGGCGGACAGCTCGAGGTCGTCGGCGACACCTACGACGACGCTCCGTACGGGATCGCGGTGCCCCAGGCCGACCCCGACTTCGCGCAGGCGGTGCTGGGCGCCGTGAACTCCCTCATCGAGAGCGGCCGCTACACCCAGATCCTCGACGAGTGGGGCGTCGGAGACGGTGCCGTCGAGACCGCGGAACTCAACCCGGTCCCGTGAGCACCCTGCAGCGTGCCCGGCGCCCCGGTGCCCACCCGGGCGCGGTGCAGGCCGTGCCCGTCCGGCACCCGGGCCGCTGGGTCGCGATCGTCGTCATCGGCGTGCTGGTCGCGATGGCGGTCAACAGCGTCGTCACCAACCCCAACTGGGAGTGGGACTTCCAGCTCGACAACGCGTTCTCCCCGCCGGTGCTGCGCGGTGTCGCGACGACGCTGTGGCTGACTGCGGTCGCCATGCTCATGGGTCTCGTGCTCGGCGTGGTGCTGGCCGTCATGCGCCTGTCGCCGAACCCTGTGCTGACGGGTGCAGCGTGGTTCTACATCTGGCTCTTCCGCGGCACGCCTGTCTACGTCCAGCTCATCATCTGGGCCACGATCGGCGCGCTCTACAAGCAGATCTCCCTCGGCATCCCGTTCGGCGAGGCGTTCGTCACCTTCGACACCAGGACCCTGATCCCCAACGTGGTGGCGGCGTTGCTCGGTCTCGGGTTGAACGAGGCGGCCTACATGGCCGAGATCGTCCGGGCCGGCATCCTCTCGGTCGACGAGGGGCAGTCGGAGGCGGCCAGCGCGCTCGGGATGTCGCGGCTGCTGACCCTCCGCCGGATCGTGCTCCCCCAAGCGATGCGGGTCGTGGTGCCGCCGACCGGCAACGAGACCATCTCGATGCTCAAGACGACGTCACTGGTCGTGGCCGTGCCGTACTACGAGCTGCTCTTCAACGCGCAGGCGATCGGTACACGTACCTTCCGCCCCTTCCCGATGCTGATCATGGCCAGCCTGTGGTACCTGGCGCTCACGTCGGTGCTCATGGTCGGCCAGTACTACATCGAGCGGCACTACGCGAAGGGCTCAGTACGGACGCTCCCGCTCACCCCGGTCCAGCGCCTGCGCAAGCGGTTCACCAGGGCGGAGCTGCGATGAACGGCGACGGCGCCCCCATGGTTCGGGCCGAGCAGGTGGAGAAGTGGTTCGGTCGTACGCAGGTGCTCAAGGGCATCAACCTCGAGGTCGCCGAGCGGGAGGTCTGCTGCATCATCGGTCCGTCGGGGTCGGGCAAGTCGACGTTCCTGCGCTGCATCAACCACCTGGAGGTCGTCGACGCCGGGAGGCTCTCCGTGGCCGGCGAACTGATCGGCTACCGCCAGCGGGGCGCCAAGCTCCACGAGATGCGCGAGAAGGAGGTCGCCCGGCAGCGCCAGGACATCGGCATGGTCTTCCAGCGCTTCAACCTCTTCCCGCACATGACCGCGATCGGGAACATCATGGAGGCTCCGGTCCGGGTCAAGGGGGAGAGCAGAGCTGCAGCGCGGGAGAATGCGCAGAGGTTGCTCGACCAGGTCGGGCTCGGTGACCGCGGGGACGCCTACCCCTCCCAGCTCTCGGGGGGCCAGCAGCAGCGCGTGGCGATCGCCCGCGCCCTGGCCATGGACCCGCGGTTGATGCTCTTCGACGAGCCGACGTCGGCGCTCGACCCGGAGCTGGTCGGCGACGTCCTCGACGTCATGCGCCAACTGGCCGAGGCCGGGATGACGATGATCGTGGTGACCCACGAGATGGGCTTCGCCCGTGAGGTGGGCGACTCGCTCGTCTTCATGGACGACGGCCTCGTGGTGGAGGTGGGCGCGCCTCGGGAGGTCCTCGCCTCCCCGCAGCACGCCCGGACCCGGGCCTTCCTGTCCAAGGTGCTCTGACGGGCTACCGAGCCCCGATGACCACGTTCACCATGCGCGTGGGGCCATCACCAGGGGTGCACGCCTCGTGATGGCCCCAGCGGCCTGGTGGTGGGCCGGGACCCGGGGCCCACCGAGCACCCGGGACCCTCGTGGTCGGCGAGCGGGGGCCCGGCCGGATACGGCCTTGACTGGTGCCGTGCAGCGCCGGGCCCGCAGGTGCAACATGCGGACCCGGCACCGAGTCACCAACGAACTGCCTGCATCACCAGGCGAATGGTGTCACCACCAGGAACCGACGCCTCGTGGAGGCCCGACCAGGGTGGTGAACGTGGTCATTGCGGGCTCAGCCCTTGAAGGCGTCCTTGACGTTCTCGCCGGCCTGCTTGAGGTTGGCCTTGGACTTGTCGGCCTTGCCCTCGGCCTCCATGCTCTCGTTGCCGGTGGCCTTGCCCCAGGTCTCCTTGGCCGAGCCCTTGAGCTCCTGACCCTTGTTGCTGCTCTTGTCGTCGGCACCCATGTGTGTGACCTTCCGTCGGTTGGCTGACGACCAAGACCTACCCACCGGTACGGCTGTCACACCCTGCGGTCGTGGCTCGTGGCCGTCCTCACATCACACGGCCCGGTCGATCTGCTCGCGGAGCTCGGCCAGGCGCCGGCGCACCTCGTCGAGCGCGGACTGCACCGACTCGGGGACCGACTCCTTCGCCTGGTCCAGCCGGGCGTCCGCGTCCTCGAGCGCCGAGCGCGCCTCCTCCAGCGACTGCTGCCCGGCAGCACTCGCGTCGTCTCCGGCCCCCTCGAGCGCCTCCTGGGCCTGCTGCGCCGCCTGCTCGGCCTCGTCCAGCGCACCCTGCACCTCGCCGGCCGAAGCGCCGGCGTCCTCGACCTGCGATCGCGCCGAGTCGACCTCGTCCGAGACCTGGTCGCCGAGCTCCGACGCTCTCTGCCTCGCATCGTCGAGAGCCTGCTCGGCCTCGCCGCTGCACCCGCCGAGGAGCAGAGCTGCGGCGGCCAGTCCGGCAGCCAGCGATCGGGACGTCGTACGCATCTGGGACCTCGCAGACCGTGGGGAACGTGACCAGGGCATCCCATCATCGCTGGGCCCTCGTGTCAGGACCGGATCGGCCCGCTCGGCTCGCCCTCGCGTCAGGAGCGCACGGCTCGGCCGGGGCGATACGCGTCGAGCGTCTCCGCCAGGACCATCTCCCAGGGCGTCGGCTCGATCCCGTACGCGAGCCGAGTCGCGGAGTCGTCCAGCACGAACGGGCGGCGGAACTGGTAGAGCACCTCCACCAGCGCGCCGGCCTCCGGGCGGACCAGTCCCGCGAGGCGCAGCGCTACGGACGGCAGCGTCCCGACCCGGACGGGGTCGACGCGGGCGACCCGGCACAGGTCGTGCACCGCCTCGAGCTGCGTACGGGGCGGGTTGGACGGCACGTGCCAGGCCCGGCCGTGTGCCGTTGGGTCCGCCGCCACCGTGACCAGCGTCCTGGCCACGTCTCGGACAGCGGTCCACGAGTGCGGCTGGTCGGCCCGGCCCAGCACCCGTACCGGGCGGCCAGCCAGGACGCGGGGCGCCACGCGGTCGCCGAGGTGGCTCTGGTCGGACGGGCAGACGTAGTCCGAGCCCCGCACCTCCACGGCGCGGACCCGCCCGGCCTCATGCGCCGCCAGTGCGTCGCGCCACATCCTGGCACGGACGGCGCCCTTGGGCCCCGCGGGGCGCATCGGCAGGTCGGGGGTCATCGCCCCGTCGACCGCACCGTAGACGTAGAGGTTCGACACTGTGGCCAGTACGGCGCCCAGCCGCTCGGCGATGGTGAGCAGTGCGTCCGCAAGGGGCGGCCACTCGACGGTCCAGCGGTGGTAGGCCGGGTTCGCGCAGTTGTAGATCGTCGTGGCACCCGCTGCGGCAGCCGCCAGCTGCTCGACCGACGCCGCATCGCAGGCGAGACACTCGACCGCCGGGAGCCCGACGCTCCGACCGCGCCGGCTCAGCACCCGGACCCGGTGGCCCGAGGCGCCCAACAACTCGGCCGTCGCCCGGCCCACCGATCCGGCACCGACGACGACGTGCAGCTCCTGGCTCATCTCCACACCATCCCACGTCTGTGAGCAGCGATCTCTCTTGTGAGCACTGCTCTCTTCTCCAGTGTGCGTGGGAGCGAGTGAATCGTCAAGAGCGGCGATCTCGTTCCTTGTCACTGCTCTCGACCGGGGGCATCATCGGAGCGATGACGACTGCGCCGCAGACCGCCCGGGAGATCGCCCGGGCCGAGATCACCGCGCGGATCCTGGACACCGCTCGCGCCCACCTGGCCGAGCACGGAGCCGCCGGGTTGTCCCTGCGCGCGGTGGCGCGTGACCTCGGGATGGTGTCGTCCGCCGTCTACCGCTACGTGCCGAGCCGGGACGACCTGCTCACCCGCCTCATCACCGAGGCCTTCGACGCGCTGGGCGCCGCCGTCGAACGAGCCGAGGCACGGGTAGCCCGTGAGGACGTGCAGGGCCGCTGGCGGGCCACCTGCCGGGCCGTACGGAAGTGGGCCCTCGCGTATCCGCACGAGTACGCCCTCGTCTACGGCACGCCGGTGCCAGGCTACGAGGCACCGGAGGTGACGACGGGGCCGGCCTGGCGGGTGCCGCGCGTCCTGATCCGTCTGCTCGCGGACCTGGTCGTGGCCGATCAGGACTCCGCACGGCGACTGCCCACGCCGCCCGCGCCGCCGGCGGCCATGCGGGCGGTCCGACCACTGCGTGCCAAGACGCCGGCGGCCGTGCCCGACGACGTCCTGCTGGCCGGCGTGCTCGCCTGGACCGCGCTCTTCGGGCTGGTTTCCTTCGAGCTGTTCGGCCACTTCCACGGCGTCGTCGACGAGCGCAGCTCGCTGCGCCAGGCCTTCTTCGACACCGAGGTCGACCGGTTGGCCGGCCTGCTGGGCCTACCTGCGTGACCCGGTCGGGCAGCCGCCGAGCCGGCGTACGGGCGACCTGACGCCGGTCAGTGCAGCGAGGACGGCGGGCGCACCGCCACGAAGCGCCGACCCGAGACCTCCGTCGGGTGCACCCGGACGAACCACTGTTTGGGGTGGGAGCTCCAGGGGACCAACGGGAGCTCCTCCGCCCTTTCTATGTCGCCGAAGCGCTCCAGCCGCTCGGGAACGCCCTTGACCACGACGCTCCACGCCTCGCCGAAGGACCGGTCGTAGCCGTCGGCCTCCACGGCCACGCGGCCGGACACGACGGAGGCCGCGAGCTTGGTGCCCTCCCCCGTCGCGAAGACCAGGGTCCGCTCGTCGACCACGGCGTTCACCGGGAAGATCTCGAGGTCGTCCCCGACGGCGACGGCGAGCCTGACCACGTCCGCCGTCGACAGCAGCTGCCAGCACGCCGCTTCGTCGAGGATGGTCATTCCGGTGCGAGGATCGGTAGCCATGCCCCACTATGCGGTCGCGGGCCACCGCCCGGCCAGGGTCTTCGGGCCGTGCCTGGACAGGGGACTTCCGACCCGACGGGGTTAGCCTGCCCGCAGCGACGGCGGCGGGAGCAGTGAGCATGACCGGCTGGCAGGGCGACCAGGCCCCGCGTGCGGACACCGACCCGATCTGGGCGACCGCGACCGGGAGGAACGCGACCGGAGGAGCGACGACCGGTCCCGGGGACGCCCCACCCCGGGCGACCGGGGGAGCGGACACCGCGACGAACACCACCGCCGCCATCCCGCGCCCGGCCGACCCGGTGTCCTCCCGCGAGGAACAGCCGCCACCTCCCGTACGGCGGCGTCGCCGGCCCTGGGCGTGGATCGCACTCACGACGCTGCTCGTGCTGGCGTTGGCGGGTTCATCCGCTCTCGCCGCGTACCTGTGGCAGACGACCACGGCGTGGCAGTCCGAGACCGAGCGCGTGGAGGCGGTGGCCGCCGGCCTGCAGGCGGAGCGCGACGAGCTTGCTGCCGAGCTGGACCAGTCCACCCGTGACCTCGCGGCCACCGACCAGCAGCTACGGGAGGCGCAGGACCGGATCAGGGAGCTGGCTGGGGAGAAGGCGCAGACCGCGGACGAGCGCGAGGTCGCCCGCCTGCTCGTCACCAGCGTTGCCGACGTGGCCACCCAGCTGGAGACGTGCGTCCGCGGCCAGGACCAGCTGATCACCGCACTGTCGGACCTCGAGGCCTACGACCCGGAGTCGGTGGTGCAGTACGCGGAGTCGGTGCGCGCCGCCTGCACGCAGGCGTTGCGCGGGAACGAGGAGCTCCAGCGGATCGTGGGTGCGGAGTGAACCGGGGGTGATCATCGCGTGAGGAGGACGGTCGCCCTGGTGGTCGCCGTCGCGGCCGCGGTGGCGTCGTCCGGTTGCGCGCTGCGTGACGAGCTGCCCGACTTCCCGGAGGCCGCACCCGTCGTGACGGCCGCCCCGACCGACCCGGGTCGCCCGGATGCCGCGCCGACCACGCTGTCACCCGACGGCTTCCGTACGACGGAGCGGGTGGCCGTACGGATCCGCAACGTGGGCTGTGGCGGGGTGGGCGTCGGCAGTGGCTTCGCCGTCGGCGAGAACGTCCTCGTCACCAACCGCCACGTCGTGGCCGGGGCCGACACGCTCCAGCTGAGCACGTACGACGGGCAGGACGTGCTGGTGGAGACGGCCGGCTCGGCCGTGGTAGCCGACCTGGCCCTCGTCCGGACCAAGGAGGCGCTCCCTGCGGCCGTCACGCTCGCCCCCGCCGACCCGGCGGTGGGCGACCGGGTCGAGGTCGTCGGCTACCCCGGCGGAGGCCGCCTGACGTCCAGCACGGGTCACGTCCTCGCCTACCAGGACGACCCGCTCGGGGCGAACGCCGGCCGCGTCATGGTGACCGACGCCGAGGCCCGGCCGGGCTCGTCGGGGAGCCCCGTGTACGACCACGAAGGCCGGGTCGTCGGCGTGGTCTACGCCGCCAGCAGTGCGGGCGACGCGGCCCTCGCCGTGCCCGTCACGACGCTGCAGCAGCTGCTCGAGTCGGCCAGCTTCGACGCCGATGCACCCTGTGACTGACCCGTAGGGCGGGTCACCTGTCGCACAATGGTGCGCGTGACCGAGGTACCGGAGCCCCACCGACCGCTGCGGCCGCAGCTGCGCGGGAACTGGGACGACCTGACCGGGGAGGCCGACCCGGCCGACCGGACCGCGGTGGCGCACGCGACCGCCGCCGCGGTCGTGCGTGCCGGACGCGAGGGGGACGCCGACCCCGCACGCACCAGCCGGCTCGTCTGCCTGGTGGACGAGGTGGGGCTCGACGAGCTGGCCGAGCTGTGGCAGGACAGCGAGGCTGACACGCTGCCGGGAACCCTGTGGTCGCTGTACCTGCTGCGCACCTGGCTGCACCGGGACGGAGTCGAGGCAGCGCGGCTCTTCGACGCCGGTCGGTTCGTGGCCGAGGTGTCGAGTGCCGTGGCGGGGGTGGCCGAGCCACCCGGACCCGACGAGGTGGCGGCGCTCGGTGACGCGGTGCTGACGAGCGCCTTCGACGGTGACTTCGCGGTGGCCCTGGAGAGAGCCGGGGCGTTCTGCCGGGTCATCTCCGCCGGTCGCGCTCACGTCGCGGACGCGGAGCCGGACCCCGAGGCCGGCGAGCGGCTCACCCGGCTGGCCGGGGGCAACCTGCGGATGGCCGAGCAGCTCGAGCACGCCGCGCAGCTCTGGCGGCGCGACGCCCTGGTGTGACCGGATCGGGGGTGGGCCCGCCCTGGCACCCGGTCGAATGTGACGAGCGCCTCACCCCGCGTCCGGCGCACGGTGGGAACACCGCCGGCGGTGAGGTAGTTTCGTCCCTGGCGACAGCCCTCCGGGGTCCTCGCCTGGGCGTCGGACCGCGGTAGCCCCGGGTCCCACTCTTCGCCGCCACGAGCGGCCGATGCGCCGTGAGGCGCTCCCGGTCCGGCGTCCCTCAACTCACTCGCGGCACACCGTCGCGGCACGGTGCTAGGCCTTCCTACTCAGGACGAGCACCCGTGCCCGGGTGGACCATGCAGGCATGAGAACCGAGCACGACCCGCACGCTGCAGCGCCCACGGGCGCGCATCCCGCGCCGGCGGCGCCGGTCACCGACCCGCGCGTGGGAGCCGTCCTGCGAGGGCTCGTCGCCGACGGCACCCTGGCTCCCGACCAGGCGGCCGCCGTGGAGAGCGCCATCGCCCCGCTCCTGCCGGCCACGCCGCCCTCGGGGGCACCGGCACCGACGGAGGCGACCGGAGCCGGCCGACCGGCCGCCCCCGCGCTGCGCACCCGGCTGGCCGAGATCGCCGGCTACGTCGGTGCCGCTCTGGTGGTCGGGGCAGCGCTCTTCTTCGTCTCCGAGCAGTGGGACGAGCTCTCGACCGGCGGGCGGATCGGGATCCTGGCGGGCATCGCGGCAGCACTCGCGATCGCCGCCCTCGCCGTCGTCGTCACCGCGCCCGGCCGGACGGCCATGGTGCGATCCAGGGACGAGCCCGTACGCCGGCGGCTGGTCAGCACCCTGGTCACCGGCGCGGCCGCCGCCGCCGCCTTCGCCGTCGGCGTGGCCCTCGAGGCCGGGACCGCTTCCGAGCAGGTGACCGTCCTGGTCGCCGCCCTGAGCGGCCTGGCCGTCGTGGCGCTGGGCTATGTCGTCGCCCCGTCGTTGGTTGGGCAGCTCGGCGCCGCCGGCGCGGCTGCCGTCGCCACCACCGCCGTCGTCGGCCTCGGCGACGAGGCGCGCCCCTACCAGGTCGGTCTCGGTCTCCTCCTTCTCGGCGTGGCCTGGGCGATCCTGGTCGCCCTGGGCGCGATCCGGGAGCGCGTCGCCGGGACACTGATCGCCGGCGGGCTGGCCCTCCTCGGAGCCCAACTTCTCTACGTCGACGACGGCTCCCGTCCCTGGTCGTACGTGCTCACGCTGCTCGTCGTCCTCGCGGCCTTCGCCACGTACACGAGGTGGCCATCCTGGCCCCTGCTCGGCGTCGGCGTCGTCGGGGCGACCGTGCTGGTGCCCGAGTTCCTCAGCGACGTCACAGGGGGCTCGCTGGGGGTCAGCGGGGTCATGCTGGCGGCCGGGTTGGCGCTGCTGGCGTCCAGCGCGGTCGGGCTGCGCCTCCGCCGCGAGGCGTCGTCCTGACCTCGTCCCGACCACTTCCCGACCACGTCCTGAACTCGGACCGGCCTCGTACGGGGGCCGGGGACCGAAGCCCGGGCCGAGGCGCCGCCCTCAGCCCCACCCCAGCTCGTGCAGGCGGGCGTCGTCGATCCCGAAGTGGTGCGCCACCTCGTGGACCACGGTGACGAGGACCTCCTCGACCACGTCGTCGTACGTGTCGCAGATCCGGAGGATCGGCCGGCGGAACAGGCGGATCGTGTCGGGGAGGACCCCCGCGTACCAGCCGTCGCGCTCGGTGATCGGAGTGCCCTCGTAGAGGCCGAGCAGCTCGGGCTCGCCCTCGGGCGAGTCGTCCTCGACGAGCACGACGACGTTGTCCATCAGGCGTGCCAGCTCGTCGGGGATCTCGTCCAGCGCCTCGGACACGAGCTCCTCGAACTCGGCCTCGCCCACGTCCAGCACGTCGCCCAGTGTGCCGCCCGTCGGCCCCTCCCGAGGGGTCGAGGCCGCGCGACGTGGTCGGACTGTGTTACCAACCTGGGGTGAGCGAGGCCGCGACCGCGACCCCCGCCGGGGCTCCGGGCCCCCCTGCCGCGGAGGACGACACCCGGCAGGCAGCGGCGCCGCGCCCCCGGTGGTGGGCTCGGCGCGGGGTCTCGCTGGGGATCGCAGCGGTCGTCGGGCTGCTCGGCGCCTGGCTCGCGCTGCTCGTGGCCGGGACGTCGACGGCGACCGTCGGACCGCTCCAGGTCGAGGGCGGCTTCGTCCCGGCGTTCACCGGGGAGACCGTGGTCGCAGTCGACCCGGTCGGCACCCTCGTGGTGGACAGCCACGACGCGCCCTTCGCCATCCGGCTGCGAGTCACCGCCGTGGACCCTGCAGGGGTACGCGCCCTGGTGGACGACCCGAGCTCGCTGTCGACCCTCGACGACGCCCTGCTGGACGACCTGGGCACGGTGCTGCGTGACGCCGCCGTCCGCTCGGCCGTCGTTGCCACGCTCGGCGGAGCCGTGCTCGGACTGATGGTGCTCCGCTCCTGGCGGCGGGCACTGCTCAGCGGCGCCGTCGCCCTCGGCCTGGTCGGCGGGTCGTACGGGATCGCGTGGGCCACCTACGACCAGGATGCCGCCCTGACGCCCCGCTTCACCGGCCTGCTCGCCACAGCCCCGGCCGTCGTGGGCAGCGTGCAGGACATCGCAACGAACTTCGACGCCTATGCCGAACAGCTGGCAGCCATCGTCACCAACGTCGGCAAGCTGTACGACACGGCCGCCGCCCTGCCCACCTTCGCGCCTGGCGACGACTCCGTACGGGTGCTGCACGTCTCCGACCTGCACCTCAACCCGGCGGCCTGGGACGTCGTCTCCGCCGTCGTGGAGCAGTACGACATCGACGTGGTCGTGGACTCCGGCGACATCGCCGACCACGGCACCGCACCCGAGAGCCGCTACGTCGAGGGGATCAGTCGGGTCGGCGCACCGTACGTCTTCGTCCGCGGGAACCACGACTCGATCCTCACCGAGGCGGCGGTGGCCGCCCAGCCCAACGCGATCGTGCTCTCCGACGAGGTCGAAGAGGTGGCCGGCCTGCGCTTCCTGGGGGCACCGGACCCGCGCTTCACCCCCGACCAGAGGACCCGGGGCACGGCGAGCGAGGACCTCCGGGCCGCGAGCGAGGAGCTCGCCGAGCTGGCGGCCGAGGTCGAGCCACCCGTGGACGTCCTCGTCTTCCACGACCCCACGCATGCCGAGCTGATGGACGGGACCACCCCGCTGCTGCTGGCCGGCCACGTCCACCGCCGCCGGACGATCGTGCTGCCCGAGGGCACCCGGGTCATGGTGCAGGGCTCGACCGGTGGCGCCGGCCTACGGGCGCTCGAGGGCGAGGAGCCCACGCCGGTGACGCTCTCCGTCCTGTACCTCGACCGGGAGACCGGGCTGATGCAGGCCTGGGACGACATCACGCTGGGTGGCCTGGGTCTCACGTCTGCCGAGATCCGCCGGCACCTGGCCGACGAGCCGGGTGAGGGGGAGCTCGACGAGATCGGCGACGAGGCCGGCGGCGACGGTGCGGGAGGTGACGCGACCGCGCCGGGGACCCGCACGCCCGGGTAGCGACCCCGGTCCAATTTGGCCGCATCGCGCCGCAGAGCCTATGCTGCACCGGTCCCCGACGGCGACGAGCCGTGGGCCGAACCGATCACGTCGGGCACGCCCTCATCGTCTAGCGGCCTAGGACTCCGCCCTTTCAAGGCGGCAGCACGGGTTCGAATCCCGTTGGGGGCACGACCATCCCGCTCCGGTAGGGTGGTCGCCGCACGAGGTCCTGTGGAGCAGCTCGGAGTGCTCGCCGCCCTGTCAAGGCGGAGGTCGCGGGTTCAAGTCCCGTCAGGACCGCCCACACATCCGTCCCGCCTCATCGAGGCGTGGAACGCCGACGTCCACCGCCGATCGGCCACCTGCGGGGAACCGAGAGCGTCGTCGCGAGGTCCAGTACCCCCGACCGCAACATGGTGCTGGCGCACGTGGTGGCCGCGCTCGCCGTCGCCGCCCTGCTCGCCGGCGCCGAGGCCGCCGTCTGGGCGCTGGCCGGCCTGTCCTCGACGCTCCTGCTCACGCTCGCACGTCGGCTCGTCGGCGGGCTACCCGCCGAACCGACGTCGACCCCGCCGCGCCCGACTCCCGCCCCGGCGCGCCGTCCGTACGGCGTGGTGCGGTGCCGCGCCGTGACCCGCCGGGGTCCCCCGGTCGTCGGCGTCACCACCTGACCCGACCTGACCACCGTCACCGGGCGCCGTCCGGCCCCGACGAGACGAATCGATGACCACGCACCACCGCGCGCCCATGCGCGCCTGTTCGCCATCGCCACCGCCGGAGCCCTCGGCCTGGCCCCGCCGGCGACCGCCTCGGCCCACGTGACCGTCAGGGCGGACGACGCCGTCTCCGGCGCCTGGAGCAGGCTCACCTTCCGCCTGCCCAACGATTCCGACACGGCGGGTACCGTCGGACTCACCGTGAACTTCCCGACCGACACGCCCTTCGCCGTCGTCAGCGTCAAGCCGCATGTGGGGTGGGACGTCGAGGTCGCCCGAGACTCGCTGGACCACCGGTGGAGGCAGGCTCCTCCACCCTGGACGAGGTGGTCACGGCGATCACCTGGACCGCTCAGGGTGACACCATGATCGCACCGGGGCAGTTCGACGAGTTCGAGGTGTCGGTCGGCCCACTCCCCGAGGAGGAGAGGACGGTCGAGTTCCCCGCCGACCAGCACCAGAGCGACGGTGCGGTCGTCTCCTGGTCCGAGCCGCCCGACGACCACTCCGAGGGGTCGAGGCCCTCGCCGGCCTTCACCGGCGGGGGTGGCGACGGCTCCGGTGGGTCCGACTCGGGCCACGACGACGAGGGCGGCAGGGACGACCCGGCCGACCCGGCCGAGCCGGCACCCACCAGCAGTGACCAGGTCGAGCCGCAGGCCGCTACCAGTGGCGGGCGCGACACCGCCGCGCGGGTCCTGGCCGGCGTCGCCCTGGTGGTCGGCGGGCCTGGCTCGGTGTGGCCGCCGCCTCTTTCCGTCGGAGGCGCGCCGGTGCGTGAGCGGCGCACCCGTCGCCTGGCCGCCGCCGTCGCAGCGACCGCGCTCGCCGGGGTTGCCCTCCTCCTGGGGGCGGCGCCGGCCGCGGCGCACAACACCCTCACCGGAAGCACGCCCGCCGACGACTCGACGGTCACTGATCCCGTCACCGAGGTGGTGCTCGAGTTCGACCAGGCCGTCCAGGCGGAGTTCGCCCAGGTCGCTGTGCTGGGCGCCGACCAGACGCCGTACGGGAGCGGGGAGCCCGCCGTGGTCGGACGCACCGTCACGCAGACGGTCGAGCCGCTGCCAGCGGGGCGCTACGACGTCTCCTACCGGGTGGTCTCAGCAGACGGGCACCCGGTGAGCGGCACGATCTCCTTCACGGCGACCGGTCAGGCGGCGCCGCCACCGGTGGAGACCCCGACGGCGGAGCCGACGAGGACCCCTGCGGTCGCCGAGCCCACCCCGGCAGACGCGGACACCGCACCCGCCACCGCGGAGGCCGACCCGACCGGGGCCGCCGTCGCCGTGAGCGAGAGCACCGGCCTGCCGACGGCCGCGCTGGTCGGCGGCGCCCTGGCTGCGGCTGCGGGTGTCGCCGCGGTCGCCTTCCTGGTCGTCCGGCGGCGCCCCGGCGGCGACGTCGGCGCCGGACCGGCGGACACTGGGTCCTGATGTCCACCACCGCCGAGCGCCGCACGGACCCGGCGCGGGCACCGAGCACACCACGCTGGGCCGTTCCGGCGGTCCTCACCGGCGTCGTCGTGCTGGCCGTCGCGCTCCTGGTGGGTGAAGGAGGCGGAGAACCGACCCTGCCCGGTATCACCGATACCGGACCGGTCACGCGCTGGGGCCTCCCACTGGCCACGTACACGATGCAGGGCGCCGCCGCCGTCACCGTGGGGTTCCTGCTGGTGGCCGCGATGCTCCCAGCCCGCGACGGCGACCTCGGCGGCGAGGCACTGCGCGCCCTCCGTATCGCCTCGTGGTCGGCCGGTGTGTGGACGCTGGCGGCCGCCGCCGTCCACCTGCTCACGCTGTCAGACCTCGTGGGGCTACCGCTGTCCCGTGCCCTGACGGGGCCCTCCTTCCTCACGTACACGCTCGAGATCGACCAGGGGCGCGCCTACGCGGCGGTGGTCCTGCTGACGGCCAGCCTGGCCCTGGCCGCCCGGGTCACCCTGGGCCATGGGGGTGCGGTCGCGCTGCTCGTCGTCGGCCTCGGGGCGCTCGTCCCACCCGCCCTCGTCGGCCACTCCAGCTCGGGTGACTACCACCACCCGGCGTCGGTGTCGCTCCTCGTCCACGTCGTCGGCGTCGCCCTCTGGGTCGGGGGCCTCGTGGCCGTCTCCTGGTACGCCGCGGTCGGCGGGCGGCACCTCCCCCGCATCGCCGCCTCGTTCTCCGCGGTGGCCCTGGCCGCCTTCGTCATGGTCGCTGCGAGCGGAGCACTCAACGGCGCCATCCGGGTGACCACGCCGCTCGACCTGCTCACGACGCCGTACGGGTGGCTGCTCGGCGCCAAGGTCGTCGCGCTCGTCCTCCTCGGCCTCGCGGGGTGGACGCACAGGCGGCGGACCCTCGGCGAGCTCGACAACGGCCGGCCGGGGGCCTTCCGCCGGCTGGCCGCCGGCGAGGTGGTCCTCATGGCCGCCACGGTCGGCCTGGCCGTCGCGCTCTCGCGCACCCCCCCGCCGCCCCCGGAGGACTTCGGCGCCGTCACCCGCGCCCGCGAGCTGTTGGGGTTCCTCCCGCCGCCCGAGATCTCCCCGCTCCGGTTGGCCACGCTGGTCTACCCCGAGCCGGTCTTCGCCCTCGGCTGCCTAGCCGGACTGCTCCTGTACGTGGCGGGGGTGGCCCGGCTGCGCTCGCGCGGCGACCGGTGGCCCGTCGGCCGGACGATCGCGTGGCTGCTTGGCCTGGCCGTGGTCGCGGTGACGACGTTGTCCGGGCTCCAGACGTACGGGATGGTGCTCCTCAGCGCCCACATGACGCAGCACATGGTGCTGGGGATGCTGGCCCCGATCCTGCTGGTCCTCGGGGCGCCGGTCACGCTGGCGTTGCGCGCGCTGCGCCCGGCCCGCCGAGGTGAGACGGGGCCGCGCGAGTGGGTCCTCGCGGCCACCGGGAGCCGGGTCGCCCGGGTGCTGACCCACCCGGTCGTGGCCTTCGCGATCTTCGTGAGTGCGCCGTTCGTCGTCTACTTCACCGGGCTCTTCGAGTACGCCATGCGCCACCACACGGCTCACACGCTGATGAGCCTGCACTTCATGGCCGCGGGCTACCTGTTCTACGAGGTGCTCATCGGGGTGGACCCGCTGCCCCGGCGCCCTCCGTACCCGGCCCGGGTCGGGCTCCAGTTCGCCGCCATGGCCTTCCACGCCATCTTCGGTCTGGCGCTCATGGAGTCGGCGCTGCTGGTGGGCGGCGAGTACTTCCTCGAGCTCGGCAACGGCATCGCCTGGCTCCCCGACCCACTTGACGACCAGCGGGTCGCCGGGCAGCTCACCTGGAGCTTCGGTGAGCTGCCGGCCCTTGCCGTGCTCGCCGTGCTGGTCGTGCAGTGGGTCCGCTCGGACGAGCGGGACGCCCGCCGTTTCGACCGCCGGGAGGCCGACGCCGAGGCGGAGCGGATCGCCTACAACGCCTACCTCGCCGAGCTGGACCGCCGCAGCCGCGGGCAGCACTGACGGTCCGCTCGGGTCGCTCTCCGGGTCCGTTACACTCGTCCGCGCCCACGAGGTCAGGTAGCTCAGTTGGGAGAGCGTCCGCCTGAAAAGCGGAAGGTCGGCGGATCGAACCCGCCCCTGACCACCGCCGGCGCCACGAGGAACCGCACCCACCTCTCGGGAGGGCCCGGCTCCTCGTGGTGTCCGGCGCCGTCGGACACGGTACGGCGGGCAGGGGAGCCGCCGTCGCCGTGTCAGGCCGGCGCCTGCTCGGCGTTCTCCTGCGACTCCACCCGCTGCTGGGGGATCTGCCCCGCGAGCAGCGAACGCACCTCCGACTCGCGGTATCGCCGGTGGCCGCCCAGGGTGCGGATCGAACTGAGCTTGCCGGCCTTGGCCCACCGGGTGACCGTCTTGGGGTCGACCCGGAACATCGCCGCGACCTCGGCCGGTGTCAGCAGCGGTTCGGCATCGGGACTTCTCGTCGCCATCCCATTTCCTCCTCCCGTCGTGACATGGAGCCGGTCGGCCCCTTGTCGGACATTCCACTCCTGACTTCGACGCTCGGCCACCGGAACCGCCGTATTGGCCCCGAGTACGACGGATTCCGTAGGTCTGATCCCCACATCAAACCGCATCAATAACGCAAATGGAAGGAACTGTGAGTCAGCTGGACCGCTCCAGGGCCTGCACGGACTCCCACCGGTCGGCCAGTCGCCGGTAGGCCCGCGCCGCCGTCCGGGTGTCCCCTGTGGTCAGGGCCGCGAGCGCGGCCGCCACGTCGGCCGACGACTGGTCCGTCCGCAGCCCGTCGTCGCCGACCAGGTGGACCAACCCCCCGTAGTCGAGCTCGACGACCGCCCGCGGGTGCCACTCCTCCAACCACCGCCCCAGGTCCTCGACGGCGGCCGCCATCGCGCCGTCCTCGACGGCCTTGCGCAGCACGCCCAGCGCCCTGGCCACCCGGCGCCGGGCGTCGACCATCCGGGCCCGGTACACCAGCGAGCGCACGCCCTCGCCCAGGACGAGAGCGCGCTCACCCGGATCGAAGGCGACGAACCACCGTACGGGGACGTGCCACGTCGCGGTGAGGATGTGCGGGACCCAGTCGGGGTGCTCGGCCTGCCAGACCGCGAGGTCGGCGTCGGCCTCGGCGGCGGCCTCCGACGGGAGCACCGCGTCGGCGACCGGGTCGGGCAACCCGGCACGGAAGTCGGCCGCCGCGAGCCAGCACCGCAGGCGGTCCTGGACCGGGCACAGGTACGGGCCGTCCGGCTCGTGCAGCACGTAGGCGTCGCCGCTCTCCTCGTGCGGGGCCACGACCGGCGGCGTGCAGACGGCGCGGGCCAGTGCGGCGACCTGCTCCCGCGCCATCACCCGCCGCCGGTCCGGCCGGCCGGCTGCCGTGGCGTACGAGCGCCATCGCTCCCGCTCGCCTGCGGCGAAGGCCTCCAACGGTTCGTACACGCGCAAGTACGCCGCGTACGGCGGCAGCGTGCGCGTCCTCACCACGGCATCGTGTCACGGGAGGCCCCGCGGACGACCCTAGAGTGACTGTGGCAACGTGATCGCCCGCACACCCCCGCGGGCCTGACCGAAGGGGTCACCACCGTGACTCATGACCACAGCACCCCGATCGGCACCGCCCTCGGCGTCTTCGCCCGGGGCACCGGCCACGAGCAGGTGGTGTTCTGCGCCGACCGCAGCACCGGCCTGCACGCCATCATCGCGCTGCACTCCACGGCCCTCGGACCCGGTCTGGGCGGCACGCGCTTCTACCCGTACGAGACGGAGGAGCAGGCGCTCGCCGACGTGCTGGACCTGTCGCGCAGCATGTCGTACAAGAACGCCCTCGCGGGACTGGACCACGGCGGCGGCAAAGCCGTGATCATCGGCGACCCCGACCGGGACAAGAGCGAGGCGTTGCTCCGCGCCTACGGGCGCTTCGTGGCCTCACTCGGCGGGCGCTACATCACCGCCTGCGACGTCGGTACGTACGTGGCGGACATGGACGTCGTCAGCCGGGAGTGCCGGTGGGTGACCGGTCGGTCGCGGGCCGAGGGCGGGGCGGGCGACTCCAGCGTCCTCACCGCCTACGGGGTCTTCCAGGGCATGCGCGCCTGCGCCCGGCACCTCTGGGGCAACCCGACCCTGCGCAACCGGCGGGTCGGCGTGGCCGGCATCGGCAAGGTCGGCGCCAAGGTCGTCGACCTGCTGGTGGACGACGGTGCCGAGGTCCTCGTCACGGACGTCTCGGAGCAAGCGGTCGCGCGGGTCGCCTCCGACCACCCGTCGGTGGAGGTCGTCGACGACGCCGATGCCCTCGTACGCTCCGACATCGACGTCTACGCGCCGTGCGCCCTCGGCGGTGCCCTGACCGACGAGGTCGTCGCCGTCCTGCGCGCCCGGGCCGTCTGCGGAGGGGCCAACAACCAGCTCGCCCACCCGGGGATCGAGAAGATGCTGGAGGACCGCGGCATCCTCTACGCGCCCGACTACGTGGTCAACGCGGGCGGGGTGATCCAGGTGGCCGACGAGCTGCACGGCTTCGTGTTCGAGCGGGCCCGGGCCAAGGCCGAGCGGATCTTCGACACCACGATCAGCATCTTCGAGCTGGCCGCCACCGAGGGTGTCCCACCCGCGGTCGCCGCGGACCGGCTCGCGGAGCGCCGGATGGGCGAGGTGGCCCGCCTCCGCGACGTCTGGCTGCCCACCCGTGGGGGCTGATCGACCCCTCCTGGGCGCGGCCACGATGCAGCATCTCGGCGCGGCACGATGTACCGTGCTCTGTACGAGCCTGATGTCAGTGGATCTTCCGAGGGCGTCCAGTACGGTTGGTCGCCCCGTGTCATGTGCGAGGGGGTCGGACCCTATGGGGCGCGGCCGGTCGAAGGCCAAGCAGACGAAGGTGGCCCGCCGTCTGAAGTACCAGACGTTCGACACCGACTTCGCCTCGCTGCAGCGAGAGCTGTCCGGCGCCGAGCGAGCCGAGCTCGAGGCGCAAGAGGCCGAGGGCGCCGACGAGTACGACGACGAGTACGAGGACGACGACTACCGCTGACCGGGCCGGGGCCGCCGCCCGCTGGTCCGCCGAGCTCGCCGGGTGGGGCGTCCCCGAGCCGATCCTGCGCGCCGCCCCCGAGTCCCCGTGGCGACTGCCGCCGACCCGCTTCGCCGCCGATCCCCCGGGAGCGGCAGGGACTCGTCCGGACCCGACGCCGTCGCGCCGGGTCGCGCTCGAGGCGGTTGCGGGTGGCGGCCGCGTGCTGGACGTCGGCTGCGGAGCGGGGGCTGCGTCCTTGCCGCTGATCCCACCGGCCACCTCGGTCACCGGGATCGACTCCTCCGCCGAGATGCTCCGGGCCTTCGCAGCCGACGCGGCGACCCGCCCCGTCCCGTACCGGCTGATGGAGGGACGGTGGCCGGACGTGGCGGACCTCGTCGGCCCGGCTGACCTGGTGGTCTGCCACCACGTCCTCTACAACGTGCCCGACCTCGTCGGCTTCGTGCTCGCGCTCACCGCGCACGCCCGGCGGCGGGTCGTCGTCGAGCTCACCGAACGACACCCGCTGACCGAGCTCGGACCGCTGTGGCGGCGGTTCCACGACCTGGAGCGTCCTGCCGGGCCCGACGCGGGCCTGGCGGTCGAGGTGATCGCCGGTACCGGCGTCTCCGTGCGGCAGGAACGCTGGGAGCAGCCGCGCGCGACGGTGGCGGCGGCGGAGCGTGTCAGCCTCACCCGGCAGCGGCTCTGCCTCACCGCCGACCGCGACGGAGAGGTCGCGGCGGCGCTCGAGGAGCTGGCACCGCCGGGGCCGAGGCTGGTGCGCACGCTCTGGTGGCCCGGCGGGGCCCCGGGCTGAACCCGGCTCAGCCCGGGTGCCCGCCGTCCAGCTCTGCCGCCCCGTCGCCCGGGACGACCTCGCCGAGGACCCAGGACGGGACGCCACGCTCCTCGAGGACCGCGAGCGCCGCGTCGGTGGTCCGGGAGGCGACGACGGCCACCATGCCGACTCCCATGTTCAGGGTGCGCTCGAGCTCGTCGACGGCGACGCCCCCGATCCGGCTCACCAGTCCGAAGACGGGCGGCGGCGTCCAGGTCCGCCGGTCGAGCCGGGCCGACAGGTGAGCGGGCAGCACGCGGGCGAGATTCGCGGCCAGGCCGCCCCCGGTGACGTGGGCCATCGCGTGGACCTCGACCTCGGTCTCCCGGGCGAGGGCCAGGCAGTCCAACGCGTAGATCCGGGTGGGCTCCAGCAGCTCCTCGCCCAGGGTGCGACCGAGCTCGTCGACGCGGCGGTCCAGACCCCAGCCCGCTCGCTCGATCAGGACGTGGCGCACCAGGGAGTAGCCGTTGCTGTGCAGCCCGCTGGACGCCATCGCCACGACGGTGTCGCCGGGGCGGACCCGGTCCGGCCCGAGCAGGTCGTCCGCCTCGACCACCCCCGTGGTGGCGCCCGCGAGGTCGTAGTCGTCGGGTCCCATCAGGCCCGGGTGCTCGGCGGTCTCACCACCGACCAGGGCCGCGCCGGCGAGCCGGCACCCCTCGGCCACGCCCGAGACGATGGCCGCGACCCGCTCCGGGACCAGGCGTCCGCAGGCGATGTAGTCGGTGACGAAGAGCGGCTCCGCCCCGCACACGACCAGGTCGTCCACGAGCATGCCGACGAGGTCGCGGCCGATCGTGTCGTGGACGTCCATCCGCTGCGCGATGGCGATCTTGGTGCCCACCCCGTCGGTGCTCGTGGCCAGCAGCGGTCGCCGGTAGGCGCGCAGTGCCGAGGCGTCGAACAACCCCGCGAAGCCGCCGAGCCCCCCGACGACCTCGGGCCGGTGCGCCGACGCCACCGAGCGTCGCATCAGCTCGACGGCGCGCTCACCGGCCGCGATGTCGACTCCGGCCGCGGCGTAGGTCGGCTCGTCAGGGTGCTCCTCGGTCACCGAAGCAGCCACCCTCAGGGCCGGGTCAGCGCGTCGGCCGCACCGGTCCCGCCGAGCAGGCTCGCCAGACCGTCCTGGGCGTCGAGCAGCGCGGCTTCCTCGTCCAGAGGCAGCTGAGCCTGCTCCGGCGCGCGGACCAGCGCCCGGTCCGGCACGCGCACCGGGTAGACGCCGTCGAAGCAGGCCCGGCACAGTGCGTCCATCGGCACGGTCGTTGCCTCGACCAGCTGCTCGAGCGAGACGTAGCCCAGCGAGTCGGCTCCGATGGACCGGCAGATCTCGTCGACGCCGAGCCCCGTGGCGATCAGCTCGACCCGGGTGGCGAAGTCGATGCCGTAGAAGCACGGCCACTTCACCGGCGGGCTGGAGATCCGCACGTGCACCTCGCGTGCACCCGCCTCGCGCAGCATGCGGACGAGGGCTCGCTGGGTGTTGCCCCGCACGATCGAGTCGTCCACGACCACCAGCCGGTTGCCGGCGATCACCTCGCGCAGCGGGTTGAGCTTGAGCCGGATGCCCAGCTGCCGGATCGTCTGCGACGGCTGGATGAACGTGCGCCCCACGTACGAGTTCTTGACCAGCCCCATCCCGTACGGGATCCCGCTGGCTTCGGCGTAGCCGACTGCGGCGGGCGTGCCGGACTCCGGCACCGGGATCACCAGGTCGGCCTCGACGGGGTGCTCGCGGGCCAGGCGGCGCCCGACCTCCACGCGGGTGGCGTGCACCGACCGGTCCCGGATCCGGGTGTCCGGACGGGCCAGGTAGACGTACTCGAACAGGCAGCCCTTCGGCGCCGCCGGCGCGAACCGGCGCGAGCGCAGACCGTCCTCGTCGACCACGACGAGCTCCCCCGGCTCGATCTCGCGGACGACGGACGCGCCGACGATGTCCAGCGCGGCCGTCTCGCTGGCGATCACCCACCCACGCTCGAGGCGGCCGAGCACCATCGGGCGGATGCCCTGCGGGTCGCGGGCGCCGTAGAGCGTCGACTCGTCGGAGAAGACGAGCGTGAAGGCACCGGCGAGCTGCGGAAGCACCTCGAGGGCGGTCTGCTCGAGCGACCGGTCCGGGTCGGAGCCGAGCAGCGCCGTCACGAGGGCCGTGTCGGTCGTGTTGCCGTAGCGGAGCTCCCCGTTGCCCGCCCCGCCCCGGCCCTCGAGCAGGTCGTAGAGCTCCTCGGTGTTGGTGAGGTTGCCGTTGTGCGCCAGGGCGACGGTGCCGCCGGGGGTGGCGCCCAGCGTCGGCTGGGCGTTCTCCCACCGGCTCGCCCCCGTCGTGGAGTAGCGGGTGTGGCCCACCGCCACGTGCCCCACGAGCGAGTTGAGCGTGGCCTCGTCGAAGACCTGGCTGACCAGGCCCATGTCCTTGTAGACCAGGATCTGCCGCCGGTTCCCGACCGCGATCCCCGCCGACTCCTGGCCGCGGTGCTGCAACGCGTAGAGGCCGAAGTAGGCCAGCTTGGCGACCTCCTCGCCAGGGGCCCAGACCCCGAAGACCCCGCAGGCGTCCTGGGGGCCGGTGTCGTGCGGGTCGGTCTCGTGGGTCAGGCGTCCGTCGCCGCGGGGCACGGCCCGAGTGTACGTGGAGGGGGCCGCGCATCCGCGGACTAGCGTGGCCCGCCGTGACGAGTCTCGACGACACCTGCCGTGCCCGCCTCGACCTGCGCCTGGCCCGCGAACAGGCCGACTCCCGCCTGCCGTCCATCGTCGCCGGCATCGTCCGGGACGGCGAACTCTCCTGGTCCGGTTCCGCCGGTACGGTCGGTGGGCGGGCACCCGACGCGGGCACGCAGTACCGGATCGGCTCGATCACCAAGACCTTCGTCGCCGTGGCCGTGCTCCGCCTGCGGGACGAGGGACGCGTCGACCTGGACGACCGGGTCGAGGACCACGTCCCTGGGACGCCGGTGGGCCACGCCAGGGTGGCCCAGCTGCTGTCGCACGCCTCGGGGCTGCAGGCCGAGACCGGCGGCCCCTGGTGGGAGCGCAGCAAGGGCGGCCCCTGGTCCGAGCTCGCCGGCTTGATGACTGCCTCGTGGTCGCGGGACCGGCCCGGCAGGGGCTTCCACTACTCCAACGTGGGGTACGCCGTGCTCGGCGAGCTGGTGGCCCGCCACCGCGAAGTGCCCTGGCACGAGGCCGTACGGAGGGAGCTGCTCGAGCCGCTGGGGATGCGGCGGACGACGACCCGGCCGCAGGAACCCCACGCGGAGGGTCTGGCGGTGCATCCCTGGGCGGACGTCGTCCTCCCCGAGCCCGAGCACGACGCGGGCGCCATGGCGCCGGCGGGGCAGCTCTGGTCCACCGTCGGCGATCTCGCGCGCTGGGTGGGCTTCCTCTCCGGGGACGGGGCCGGGGTGCTCTCCCCGGACACCCTGGCCGAGATGCGCCGCCCGCTCGTCGTCGAGGACACCCCGGGCGACCCGTGGACGGGCGGCTACGGACTGGGGCTGCAGGTCTGGAACCTGGACGGCCGCCGCTCGTACGGGCACAGCGGCTCGATGCCCGGCTTCCTCGCCGTCCTGCGCGTCGACGCGGAGTCTGCCGACGCGGCGGTCGTGGCGACGAACTCCACGGCCGGGCTCTCGGCGGCGTTCCCGACCGACCTGCTCGGCCTCGTGGCCGAGCACGCGCCCCGGCAGCCGGCCGCGTGGCAGCCCGCTGCGGTGGAGCGGGACCTGCTGGCGTTGACCGGTGCGTGGTTCTGGGGCCCGACGCCGGTAGCGGTCCACGCCGACGCCGACGGCGGGCTGGAGCTTCGCGAGCTGGGTAGGCGCGCCCGTACCTCCAGCTTCCGCCCGACCGGTGACGGCACGTGGACCGGGTCGGACGGCTACTACGCGGGCGAGACGCTTCGCGTCGTCCGGCGGGCCGGCGGCGAGGTCTCCCACCTCGACGTCGCGTCCTTCGTCCTCACCCGGACGCCGTACGACCCGCTGGCGGACGTGCCCGGCGGCGTGGACCAGGGCGGCTGGCGGGCCTGACGCGCGGTCCGGATGGACTGGGCCCCGAGGTCTCGCTCAGTCCAAGGCCCGGCCCACGGCCACCTTGCGCGTGTCGGGAGCCAGCAGGCGGGCGGCGTCGGCCGCCCGGTCGTCGACCTCCTGCTGCGACGCTCGCTCGGCGGCGACCCTGGCCTGGTAGACCTCGACCTCGTTGTCCAGCCGGCCGGAGTCCCAGCCGAGCACGCCGGCCACGAGCTCCGCGGCGGGTCGGGCGGAGTCGCTGCCCCGGTGTACCGTCTCGATGGAGACCCGGGTACGCCGGGCCAGCAGGTCGTCGAGGTGGACCGCGCCCTCGTGCGTGGCGCCGTAACGGATCTCGGCCCGCAGGTACTCCTCCGCCCCCTCGAGCGGCTGCAGGAGGGTGAGGTCGTGCTCGGCGGGTTCGAGCACCTCACTCACCATCGACCCGTAGCGGTTGAGCAGGTGCTCCATGCGCCACGTCTCCAAGCCGTAGTCCTGCGCCAGGGACCGCGCCTGGTTGACCAGCCCGTGGTAGCCCTCGGCGCCGATCAACGGCACCCGGTCGGTGACACTGGGCGGCACCGGCCGGTCGAGGTCGGCTGCGGCAGCGTCGATGGCGTCGGCCGCCATGACGCGGTACGTGGTGTACTTGCCGCCCGCCACGGAGAAGAGGCCCGGCTGCGGCCGCGCGACGGCGTGCTCGCGCGAGAGCTGGCTGGTCTCGTCGCTCTCCCCCGCGAGCAGCGGGCGCAGCCCGGCGAAGACGCCCTCGATGTCGTCGTGGGTCAGCGGCGTCGTCAGCACGCTGTTGACGTGGTCGAGGATGTAGTCGATGTCGGTGCGGCTGGCCGCGGGGTGGGCCTTGTCGAGCTCCCAGTCGGTGTCGGTCGTGCCGACGAGCCAGTGGCTGCCCCACGGGATGACGAAGAGCACGGACTTCTCCGTCTTCAGGATGAGGCCGACCTCGGCGGCGATCCGGTCGCGTGGGACCACGATGTGCACGCCCTTGGACGCGCGGACCCGGAAGCGCCCGCGCCCCCCGGCGAGCTTCTGGACGTCGTCGGTCCACACACCCGTGCAGTTGACGGTGACCCTCGCCCGGATCTCCTGCTCGTCGCCCGAGTCGACGTCGCGCAGCCGCGCCCCGACCACGCGGTCACCCTCTCGCAGCACGTCGACGACCTCGGTCGAGTTGCGGACCACGGCACCGTAGTTGGCGGCCGTCCGGGCGACCGTCATGGTGTGCCGGGCGTCGTCGGCCTGGGCGTCGAAGTAGCGCACGGCGCCGACGAGTGCGTCCGGCCGCAGGGCCGGGAAGAGTTGGCGCGCCCCCGTGCGGGTGAGGTGCTTGTGGATCGGCATCGGGTCGGACAGGGCGCCGACCCGGGCCAGCCCGTCGTACAGGCTGAGCCCGGCCGTCACGTACGGGCGTTCCCAGATGCGGTGGTTGAGCGGGTAGAGGAAAGCAACCGGTTTGACCAGGTGCGGAGCGATCCGGTTCACCATGAGGTCGCGCTCGTGCAGGGCCTCGCGCACGAGCCCGAAGTTGAGCTGCTCGAGATAGCGCAACCCGCCGTGGAAGAGCTTGCTCGACCGGGACGAGGTGCCGCTGGCGAAGTCGCGCGCCTCGACGAGCGCGGTCCGCAGGCCGCGCGTGGTCGCGTCGAGGGCGGACCCCGCGCCGGTCACGCCGCCGCCGATCACCAGGACGTCGAACTCCCCGGCGCCCAGGGCACGCCACGCCTCTGCCCGCTGCTCGGGCCCCAGCTTCGCCGTGCTCACCGACGCGCACCTCCAAACAGGGGCCATTGCCCGGCCCATGACGTGGACGGTTCCGGAGTGACTGCGTTCACCGTACGTGCTGGCGCCCACGGACGCAGCACCCGAGCGATCTTTGTCCATCCAGTGGCCGTCAACCGTTGTGGTCCGGCCCGGCGATCAATAGGTTGACCCCCGAGTCGGCGACGGGGCCGGCAGTCGGCCTGCCCTCGGTCGCCTTCCGCATGGGAGGGATCCGTGGAAGAAGTTGGGCTCGGCACAGTCTTCGTCTCCGAGGTGCTCGGCACCGCCACGCTGCTCCTGCTGGGCATCGGCGTGGTCGCCAACATCCTGCTGGTGAAGTCCAAGGGCTTCGGCGGGGGCTGGCTGCTGGTGACCTTCGGCTGGGGTCTCGGCGTCTTCGCCGGCGTCTACGTCGGGTGGAAGTCGGGGGCCCACATCAACCCGGCCGTCACGGTCGGTCTCCTGGCCAACGGCGCGGACCAGTACGCCCCTGGGGTCGACGTCACCGTCGCGAGCACGCTGGTCTACTTCGCCGGTGAGATGATCGGCGCCATGCTCGGCGCCGCGCTCGCCTGGGCGGCGTACAAGCGCCACTACGACGAGCACACGGAGCCGGCCGAGATCCTCGGCACGTTCTCGACCGGACCGGCGATCCGCAACCTGCCCTGGAACCTGGTCACCGAGATCATCGGCACCTTCGTCCTGGTGTTCGTCATCCTCCAGTTCGCCAACACACCGTCGGGTCTCGGGCCGCTCGCCGTCGCCCTCCTGGTCGTCGGAATCGGCGCCTCCCTCGGTGGACCGACCGGCTACGCCATCAACCCCGCCCGTGACCTGGGACCGCGCATCGTGCACGCGCTGCTCCCGATCCCCAACAAGGGCGACAGCGACTGGGGCTACTCCTGGGTCCCCGTCGTGGGTCCGCTCATCGGTGGCGCACTCGGCGGCCTGCTGGCCGCGGCGCTGTGACCCCGTCCCCGACGGCAGCTAGGAAGGGAACCGCATGACCGACTACGTCCTCGCGATCGACCAGGGCACCACCAGCACCCGGGCGATCGTCTTCGACCACGGCGGCACCATCGTCGAGGTCGACCAGGTCGAGCACGAGCAGATCTTCCCCAGGGCCGGCTGGGTCGAGCACGACGGTGAGGAGATCTGGACCAACACCCGCAAGGTGGTGGCCGAAGCGCTGGCCCGGGCGAACCTGACACACCGCAACATCAAGGCGGTGGGCATCACCAACCAGCGCGAGACCGCCATCGTCTGGGACAAGACCACCGGCAAGCCGGTCTACAACGCCATCGTCTGGCAGGACACCCGTACCCAGAAGATCTGCGACGACCTCGCCGCCCTCGGCGGCGGCGCCGACCGCTACAAGGCCAAGGTGGGTCTTCCCCTGGCGACGTACTTCTCCGGGCCGAAGGTCCGCTGGGTCCTCGACAACGTCGACGGGGCGCGCGAGAAGGCCGAGGCCGGTGACCTGCTCTTCGGCAACATGGACACCTGGGTGCTGTGGAACATGACCGGTGGTCCCGATGGCGGGGTGCACGTCACCGACGTGACCAACGCGTCGCGGACCATGCTCATGGACCTCGACACGCTCTCCTGGGACGCCGACATCGCCGGCGACATGGGCATCCCGATGTCGATGCTCCCGGAGATCAGGTCCTCGTCCGAGGTCTATGGCAACGGGCGCGAGGGCGGCATGCTCCCCGGCGTCCCGATCGCCGGTATCCTCGGCGACCAGCAGGCTGCGACGTTCGGCCAGGTCTGCTTCGAGCCGGGCACGGCCAAGAACACCTACGGCACGGGCAACTTCATGCTGCTCAACACCGGGACGGAGCAGGTGGCCAGCGAGAACGGCCTGCTGACGACCGTCTGCTACAAGATCGGCGACCAGCCGCAGGTCTACGCGCTCGAGGGCTCGATCGCCAT
>DASTQL010000083.1:0-5410 GCA_035761805.1 Jiangellales bacterium
GCTGACCAAGCAACAGGCGGAGTACATCGGCGTGGACGTGGAGGGCCCGTACAAGAGCGACCACTACCGGTACTGACGCGGCGCCTCTCGGGCCACCCGCTGGATCCGGACCGGGCCGGCACTGCGTCATGCCGGCGGGGCGAACCCACCTCCGGTCCCCGGGCCGGGGTCCTGCGACGTCGGGTCCGGGGGCGGCAGCCGGCCGTGGTGCTGGTCCCCGGACGCCGGCGGTCCCTCGTACGGTGGCGTCCCCGCGGACGGGGGGGCCTGCTCGAACGGGACGGGCGGCGCACCCGGGGGCGAGGCGTCCGCGGCGGCGCCACCGGCGGTCCGCGCCAGCCGGGCGGCCTCCCGGCGGCTGCGCTCGCCGAGCACCGCGGCCAGGAATCCCCACGCGGGCGTCCCGGCGGGCGCGGCGGGAGAGACGTAGGCGGAGACCGCGGTGGCGAGCTGCGCGCCCATCGAGTCGCTGCTGGCCGGGTCGAGCTGCGGGAGCCGGATGAGGTAGGTCCGCGTGCTCATCACGAGGTCGTCCGGGACGGCCCCGATCTGAGTGTGGGCAGCCCACGCGGCCAGGCCCGGGGGCGGGGGCGGCACCTGCGCGGTTGTCCCGGCCGGAGCGCGGTCCCGGATCACCACGGTCCCGGCCAGGACGTCACCCACCCGCTTGCCCCGGGAGTTGAGCAGGGAGCAGATCACCGCTCCGGCACCGAAGGTCACGTAGAAGTCGACGAAGAACCCGGCCAGCCCGCGCACGAAGGCGTGGCGGAACCGGGTGGGCCCACCGTCGTCCCTCACCACCCGGAGGCCGAGGGCCAGCTTGCCCAGGGAGCGCCCCCGCGTGAGCGTCTCGACGGTCACGGGCACGCCGACCAGGATCCCGACGACGGACACCAGGGCCACGGCCGCGGCGAGGGCCTCGTCGAGGCCGGCCACCGCGAAGCCCACCAGGGCGAGGACCGGGACGGCGATCACGAGCAGGAGCAGGAGGTCGATCGAGAAGGCCAGGGCCCGGGAGGGGAACCTCGCGAGCCGGAGCTCGAGCGCGACCGCCTCCCCCGTGACCAGATCGCTCACCGGTCCAGTCTGGCAGCCCGGCTAGTCTGACGCCGCGGCCGGACCGAGCCCGGTGGCGGGGACGCTGCAGGACGAGCGAGCGGCCACGGAGGCACTGGTGGACCTCGACGCCTTCGTGGCCACCCACCGCGAGGAGTGGCGGCGGCTCGACCAGCTGGTGCGTCGCCGGGGGCGGCTGACCGGTCCCGAGGCCGACGAGCTGGTCCGGCTCTACCGCCGGACGTCGACCCACCTGTCCCTGGTCCGCTCGGCGGCACCGGACCCCGCCCTGGTGGCCCGCCTGTCCGGCCTGGTGGCGCGTGCCAGGGGCGCCGTCGCCGGTGCGCCCGACCCCGGGTGGTCCGACGTGGCGCGCTTCGTCCGGGCCGGCTTTCCCGCGGCCGTCTACCGCACCCGGCACTGGTGGGTCCCCACGGCGCTGGTCTTCGTGGCGGTGTCCGCCGCGGTCGCGTGGTGGGTCGCGGGCGACCCGGCCGTGCAGGCCTCGGTGGGGGCCCCTGACGAGATCCGCCGGCTGGTCGAGGAGGACTTCGCGGACTACTACTCGGCCAACCCGGCGCTGTCCTTCGCCGCCCAGGTCTGGACCAACAACGCCTGGATCGCTGCCGGCTGCCTGGTCCTGGGTGTCTTCCTCGGCCTCCCGGTCGTCTACATCCTCTGGCAGAACGCCCTCAACGTCGGCGTGGCCGCCGGGCTGATGGCCGCGCACGGCCGGCTCGACGTCTTCGTCGGTCTCGTCACCCCGCACGGGCTGCTCGAGCTCACGGCGGTCTTCGTCGCCGCGGGGGTGGGACTGCGGCTTGGCTGGACCGTCGTCGACCCCGGGCCGCGCACCCGGGCGGATGCGTTGGCGCACGAGGGCCGGGCCGCCGTGGGCACGGCGATCGGGCTCGCGGGGGTGCTGCTGGTCTCGGGCGTGATCGAGGGATTCGTGACCCCCTCCGGCCTGCCGACGTGGGCCCGGATCGGCATCGGGGTCCTGGCCGAGATGGTCTTCCTCACCTACGTCTGGACGTACGGGCGGCGGGCCGCCCTCGCCGGTGAGACCGGTGATGTCGCGGAGAGCGAACGGGGCGATGCACTCCCGGTGGCGGGCTGACCGGCGCAGTCGACGACGTCAGAGGCGCCCGGCCGCCTTGAGGTCGAGGTAGGTGTCGCTCAGCGCCGGAGGCAGCTCCTCGGGCGGGGCGTCGACCACGTGGACCCCACGCCGCTCGAGCAGGGACACGAGCCTCCGGCGGTCGGCAGCCTCGCTCTCGGCCGCGGCCGCCCCGTAGAGCGAGGCGGCGTCGCCACGCCCCCGAGCCAGCTCCAGCACCCGGGGGTCGGCGACCGACGCCAGCACGACCGTGTGCCGCCGGGTCAGCCGGCCGACCAGGGGCAGCAGGCCGGACTCGACCGGATCGGTGTCCAGCCCGGTGAGCAGGACGACGAGCGCGTGGTGGCGCGCGCGGGTGAGCACTTCCGCCACGAGCCTCCGGTGGTCGGTCTCGACCAGGCCGGCCTCCAACGGCGCCATCGCCTGGACGAGCCGCGGGAGGACCTCCGTCGGTCCGGGCCGCTCCACGATCGCCCGCACCCTCCGGTCGAAGGCCATCAGGTCGACGCGGTCCCCCGCGCGCGTGGCCAGGGCCGCCAGCAGCAGGGCCGCGTCCATGGCGGCGTCGAGACGGGGCGCATCGCCGACCCGTGCGGCTGCGGTGCGGGCGGTGTCGAGCACCAGCAGCACGTGCCGGTCCCGCTCGGGGCGCCAGGTCCGTACGACCACGTCACCGCCCCGGGCCGTGGCACGCCAGTCGATCGACCGCGGATCGTCTCCGACGACGTACTCACGGAGCGAGTCGAACTCCGTCCCCTGTCCGCGGGTCCGGACCGCCGAGCGGCCGTCCAGCTCGCGGAGTCGGGCGAGCCGCGACGGCAGGTGCCGCCTCGACCTGAAGGCCGGTAGCACACGCACCGTCCACGGTGCGCGGTGCGAGCCCTGGCGGGCGGCCACCCCGAGCGGCCCGACGGAGCGGACGGTGACCCGGTCGGCCCTGCGATCCCCTCGCCGGGTCGGGCGAAGGACGATCTCGACCCGGCGCCGCTCACCCGCGGGGACGTCGACGTCGACCCGGTCGTCGAGCACACCTGCCGACGGCGGCCAGGCGTCACGCAGCCGCCCGCGCACCCGCCGCGCGCCCGGGTTGGTGACGGTCAGCACGACCGTCGCGGTCTCTCCCAGCCGGGTGGTCGAGTCGCCGGACCGGTCGAGCCGCAGCGCTCGCACGGACCCGGCGAGGGCCGTGTCCACGGCGGCCAGCACGGCGAGCACCAGCGCGGCGGCGAGCACGCCCCACCCGCTCGGGGCGACCAGGCCGACCACGGCCGCCCCGACCAGGGCGAGCAGCGCGAGCCGGCCGGTGGGGACCATCAGCGGGGGACGGGCACCGTGGCGAGCACGGTCTCCAGGACGGCGTCGGCGGTGACGCCCTCGAGCTCGGCCTCGGGGCGCAGCTGCACGCGGTGCCGCAGGGTGGGGCGCGCCAGCGCCTTGACGTCGTCGGGGGTCACGTAGTCGCGGCCGGAAAGCCACGCCCACGCCCGGCTGCTCGCCAGCAGCGCCGTCGCCCCCCGGGGGGAGACGCCGAGCTGCAGGGCTGCGGAGGACCGGGTCGCGCGGCCGAGGTCCACCACGTAACCGATCACCTCCGCCGTGGCACGGACCGTTGCCACCGCAGTGCGGGCGGTACGGAGGTCCTCGGCGGAGGCGACGGCTCGCAGCCCCGCGCCGCCGAGGTCGCGGGGGTCGAAGCCCTCGGCGTGCCGCGTGACGATGCGGATCTCGTCGTCGCGGGGCGGCAACGGCACCTGGAGCTTGAGCAGGAACCGGTCCAGCTGCGCCTCGGGGAGGGGATAGGTCCCCTCGTACTCGACGGGGTTCTGCGTCGCCGCGACCATGAAGGGGTCGGGAAGCCGGCGCGGGGTCCCGTCGACGCTCACCTGGCGCTCCTGCATCGCCTCCAGCAGGGCGGCCTGGGTCTTGGGCGGGGTCCGGTTGATCTCGTCGGCGAGGAGGAGGTTGGTGAACACCGGTCCGGCGACGAAGGAGAACTCGGCGGTCCGGGCGTCGTAGACCAGCGACCCGGTGACGTCCCCCGGCATGAGGTCGGGGGTGAACTGAACGCGTTTCGTGTCGACGTCGAGTGCGGCCGCGAGGGCACGCACGAGCAGGGTCTTGGCGGTGCCGGGGACCCCCTCCAGCAGGACGTGCCCCCGGCACAGGAGCGCGATGACGAGCCCGGTGACGGCGGAGTCCAGCCCCACGACGGCCTTGGCCACCTCGCTGCGGACGGCCGCCAGCGTCGCCCGGGCCTGCTCGGTGGCGTTCGTGGTGATGTCGGTGTGCTCGTCGGTCACGGGTGGAGTACCTCCTGCTCGAGTGCGTCCAGGTCGTCGGCCAGCCGGACGAGGGCCGGGTCGTCGTCGGGCGGAGGACCTGAGAGGAGGGCGACCACCTGCGGCTCGGGTCGGCCGGAACGGGGGGCCGCCGCGGAGGCCACCGCCGTGACGTCACTGCCGCGCGGGAGGCCGAGGCCGTGCCTCAGGCGCTCGCAGGCGGCCTCGCGCAGCGCCGCCGCCGCGTGACCGCGCGCGCGCCCACGCCGGTAGAGCCGGGCCCGACCCTCGACGGCCTCGGCGGACCGGACCACGACCGGCAGCGGCTCGGCGACGACGGGCCCGAGCCGCCGGCCCCGCCACAAGGCCGCGACACCGGCAGCCACGAGCAGCTGCGCCGCCACGGGGCCGGCCCAGCCCGGGAGCAGGTCCGTCAGTGGGACGTCCTCCTCGCCGGTCTGCTCGAGAACCGGGCGGTACCAGACCAGCCGCGGCGTCCGACCGAGCAGCCCCGTCGCGAGGGCGGCGTTTCCGTCCTCGTCGAGGCGACGGTTGGTGAGGATGTCGGCGGAGCCGAGGACGGTCACCCGCCGGTCGCCCGACCGGGCCACGACCAGGCTGGGCCCACCGTGGACGGAGTAGCAGCCGCCGCCGTCCTCCGCGGCGTAGACCGTGCCGCCCACCCGCGCCGACCCCGCCCGCTCGGCCTCCGCGAGGTCGCAGCGCGGTTCGAGCGTGGCCGGACCGACCCGGTCGAGGGCCTCGATCCCGGGCGCCCACGCCTCGACCTCGAGGCCCGGTGCGACGAGCACGACGTCCGCTCCGGTGCCCACGAGACGACGCACCTGCTCGTCGTCCAGCAGGACCGGGACGGTGACCAGCAGCGTGCTCAAGGGATCGGCCGCCGCCACCGCCTCGTCGGTGGTCCGTGCGGGCACGACATCGACTCCCTCCG
>DASTQL010000084.1:0-4576 GCA_035761805.1 Jiangellales bacterium
GAGCGCAGAGACCGGAGAGGCCTCGCAAATGATCTCATAACCAGGGGAGTATCGGCTGGTGAGTTCCCTTTGGAGCGCTTCTCGATCAGTCAGCTGCTCGTGCACGGCCAGCAAGATCGGCTTCGGCATGGAGCCTCCCAGGGCGACCGGGCAGCTAGTCGCCCGTCATCGTTGCGCCGTCGTGTCCGCGCCTTCAAGTCCAACCACAGCTGTCAATCCTGGGTATCCAGCCCCTGCCGCCGGCGCCGTCGTGCATCGCCCGTGCACTCTAGGTGGCCAGCACCACCACATCCTCGCGGCGGGAGAACCTGCGCAACGCGCGGCCCATGAACTCCTCCGACGTGCTGCCCACGTAGACGTTGGCGGGGTGCCGGAAGGTGACGCCCAGCTCGACGGCCTGGCCGGAAGAACGGCGCGGCGGCGTCCTCGTCCAAGGTCCACCAGGCTGCTCGGGTCATCACGAGGCGCGGACGTCATGTGATGACCCGACGAGGGTGGTGAACGTGGTCATTCGGGGCCGGGGCCAGGCCCCGGGACCGCGACCTCGATCTCGGGGCTGAGCGTCCACCCCTGCTCCAGCCGGAGTCCGTCACCGCTCCAGAAGCTCCCGGGGTCGTACCAGTTGACCGGGAGCCGCTCCTCGACCAGGCCCATGGCGGCGTAGGTCTGCGCGACGACCTCGGCGCAGTAGGCGGTCTCCAGGCCGGCCTCCCGCCGGGCCCGGCCGCGCAGCCACCGCGACGCCAGCCCGGCGGTCGAGGGGAACGGGGTGCCGTCCAGGCGGGCGATGGTCCGCAGCACCGCGGCCTCCATCTCCTCGGTCACGGCCGGGTGGATCTGCCGCAGCCAGGCCCGCTGCCCGTAGCGAGTGGCCCACACGACCACGGCGTCGTACAGGTCGTGCAGCTGGACCCCGCGCTGGTGTCCGCCGCTCCACATGTCGGGCAGCGAGCGACCCAGCTCCGCGTGCCACATCAGGGGTGGCAGGTCGTCGACGACCACCGCCATGCCCACGTGGTTCACCGGGCTGTTGGTCGTGACCCGGATGGCCTGGTCGGCGAGCTTGCGCCCGCGGAACAGCCACAGATCTCCGGTACGGGTGTGCGCGACCGCCTCGTCGAAGGGGAGCGGCGCGCGGGTCACGGCCGGACAGCGTAGGCCCTCGGCCGGGTGGCCCCGCTACCGTACGGACGTGCGGGTGTGGAAGTGGCTCGGCCTGGCGGGCCTGGCGGGGGTGGCGGCGACGGGGGTGCTCGTGGCGCGCGACGAGCGCAAGCGCCGCGCGTACACCGCCGAGGACGTCCGGGCGCGGCTGCGCGAGCGGGTCGAGGAGGCCACGCGCGACGGTGGCTAGCGACCGGTCGGCCGGTCGTCGGATCCTGACCGTCGTCGTGGTCCTGGTGGTGGGAGTCGTCGTGGTCGGCAGCCTGCTCTGGGGCCTGCAGCGGCGGCTCGTGTTCCTCCCGCAGGGGGCGCCCTCGGGTTCGGCGGCCGAGTGGCTGCCGGGCGGCCGTGACGTGGTGCTGCGCACGGGTGACGGGCTGGAGCTGGAGGCGTGGTACGTCCCCGCGCAGCCAGGGCGGGCCACCGTGCTCGTCGCACCGGGCAACGCCGGCCACCGGGGCCTGCGCGCACCGCTGGCCGCCGAGCTGGCGGGGCGCGGGTTGGGCGTGCTGCTGCTGGAGTACCGCGGCTACGCCGGCAACCCGGGGAGCCCGTCCGAGGAAGGCCTCGCCCTGGACGCCCGCGCGGCACGCGACTTCCTGGTCGAGCAGGCCGGCGTGGACGAGCGGTCCCTGATCTACGTCGGCGAGAGCCTCGGGGCGGCAGTCGTCGTCGCGCTTGCCGCCGAGCACCCGCCCGCGGGCCTGGTGCTGCGCTCCCCGTTCACCAGCCTGGTCGACGTGGGCCGGGTGCACTACCCGTTCCTGCCGCTGGGACGGCTGCTGAGGGACCGCTTCGACGTGGTCGGGACCATCGCCCGGGTGGACGTCCCGACGGCCGTCGTCCTCGGGGAAGGCGACCGGATCGTCCCTCCAGCACAGAGCCGGGCGGTCGCCCAGGCGGCCGGCGGACCGACGACGCTCGTCGAGGTCCCTGGCGCGGACCACAACGACGCCGTACTGCTGGTCGGCGAGGAGCTCGTCGGGGCGGTGCTGCAGGTCGAGGCCGCTGCCCTCGGTCCCGGCTGACTGTCACACAACTGTGACGCAGCTTCGGCTCGCGCGTCGTACCCTCGAACGCAGGAGTTCGTGGGAGCGGCCATGTTCATCTACCTCGCGCTGTGCGCGCTGCCGGCCGTGGTGTTCGGCATCTTCTTCGCTGCCCTGAGCCCGTACGACAACCGGGTGAAGCGGGTGGGCGGTTGGGTGGCCGACCGCATCCGGGCGGTGCGCGACCGGTGGCGGCCGCAGCCGCCGCCGGACCCTTTCGAGGTCCTGTCGGTCCAGCTGCGCCTGGAGCGCCTCGCCCACGAGATCGCCGACCTGGAGGCGAACCCGGCGCGGTGGGCCCGCGCCCACCACCTCCGCGCGGCGCTCATCGCGTACGACGACCTGCTCGAGGAGGCCTGCCGGATGGCGGGCGCGCCCATCGCCGAGATGGAGGTGCGCCCGGTGCGGCGCCTGCTGGAGGAGGCGGAGCTCCGCTCACGCGGCTGGACCTGGTGAGGGGTGCCGGCGCTCAGGGGATGGTGACCGCCCGCCCGCCGACCCGCACCCGCTCGGCGCCGACCTCGACGTCCAGCCGGCTGGGCCGGCCCATGTCCTCCCCCTGCAGGAGCACCAGCCGGTCGCCGGGCCGGGCCCGGCCGAGCTCGCGGAGGTAGGCGCCGAAGGCCGCGGCTGCGGCGCCCGTGGCCGGATCCTCGACCACGCCGCCCACCGGGAAGGGGTCGCGCACGTGCCAGGCGCCTGCGACCCCGGGGTCGGCGTGGGCCAGCTGGACGGTCGTCCAGCCCTCCCGGTCCATCAGGACCTGCAGCGCCGTGAAGTCGTAGTCGAGCGTGGCCAGGCGCTCCCGGCTGCCGGTGACGAGCACCGGATGCTCGGCCCCGGCGAAGGCCAGGTGCGGGGGCCAGGCCGGATCGAGGTCCGCCGGCTGCCAACGCAGCGCGTCCAGCAGTGCGGTGACCTCCGCCTCGGTGGCCGGACGCGACCGGGCGGGCACGCTCTCCAGCGTGGCCATGAAACCGTCACCTGCTTCACCGGTCTCGTGCGTGTCGACGGTGACCGGGCCGACCGGCGTCTCCAGCAGGAAGCGGCCAGGCCCCTGCCGCTCCGCGAGGGCCACGCCGGTCGCCACGGTCGCGTGCCCGCAGAAGGGCACCTCGACCCGTGGACTGAAGTACCTCACGGCGTACGAGCGGTGGTCCGGCCCCCGCGTCAGGAAGGCGGTCTCGGAGTAGCCCACGTCGGTGGCGACGGCCAGCATCTCGGCATCGTCGATCCTGCCGGCCTCGAGCACGACACCGGCCGGGTTGCCCCCGGAGGGGTCGGTCGTGAAGGCGGCGTAGCGGAGGACCTCCGGCCCCGGCATCAAGCCCGCTCGATCATCGTGTACGTCGGGAACTCGCGGTCCGCGTAGCGCCCCACCGTGTAGGTGGAGTAGGCGTCGACGCCGGCGCTCACGGCACCGCCCAGCACCGGCACCCGGCGGGTCACCATCAGGGTGGCCCGCTTGCCTCCCACACGTGTCACCAACGCCTGGCCGACCATCGCCGTCACCTGGTCGAGGGCGGCGGTGTCGGGAGTGTTGGCCCCCAGCGCGACCTCGCGAGGGGTCCCGGGCAGTACCCCGGCGCGGATGCCGTCCTCGACCTCCTGGTGGCCGAGGACCGCCATCAGGGCGGCGGCGCGGACTCGAGTGTCGAGGATGTCGTAACCGCGCAGGTAGGCGATCGCAGCGCACATCCGGACCTGCAGCACGGCCAGCCCGGCGATGTTGGCGGGAAGGGTCACGGGGAGCAGCGGCCACCCGCCGAGGTTGGTGAGGAAGCCCTGGCCGCCAGCGAGGCGGACGTGCTGCTCGATGACCCCGCTGACGGCGCGGTCGACGTCCTTCGTGCGCTCGAGCTGCTTGCGCGCCACCTCACGGGCGGACGGGAAGCCCGGGAATCCCTCGACGGACCGGGACAGGAACTGCCGCACCCCGTGCGTCGCGGCGACCGGGGCGGCCCGCCGGGCCGCGGCACTCGCCGCCATCGTGGTCAGGGTGCTGCGGAGGCCCATACCGGGCACCCTACGTCGTCATGACCACCTGGAGGGCAGCCGACGTCCCCGCCCAGACCGGCCGGACGGTGCTCGTCACCGGTGCTACCGGCGGCCTCGGCCTCGAGACCGCCGCGGTCCTCTCAGGCGCCGGGGCGCGCGTGCTCGTCGCCGGTCGCTCGGCCGAGCGGACCGCTCGCGCCGTCTCGCGGGTCGCCGCGACGGCCAGTGGACCGCCGCCGGAACCGGTCCACCTGGACCTGGCCGATCTCGCCTCCGTCCGGGCCGCGGCCCGGGACGTGGCCGCCCGGGTGGGGGCCCTGGACGTGCTCGTCAACAACGCCGGTGTCATGCACACGCCGCCGCGG
>DASTQL010000085.1:0-21282 GCA_035761805.1 Jiangellales bacterium
TACCTGGTCGACGTGCGTCCCGCCGTACGGGCCGTGGGCCGGGGTGGTGGGGGGAGCCAGCACATGGGACCGTACGGGCCCTGGTGACCGTCCTCTTGTGACGACCCGGGTCCTCGGGGACGTCGAGGTCCTGGTCACCGGCTCGGGGTCGCCGGTCACCGTCTTCGGGCACGGGCTGGCGGGATCGATCGCCGAGACCCGGCCGTTCGGTTCGGGGGTGCGGGGGATCCGGGCCTTCCTGCACTTCCGCGGCCACGGGGCCACGCCGTCCCGGGACGGTGAGCCCTGGTCGTACGGGGATCTGGCGGGCCAGCTGCGGACCGTCGCCGACGAGGTCGGCGCCGGCCGGGCGCTCGGCGTCTCGATGGGGGCCGGCGCCCTGCTGGCCCTGCTCGCCGAGACCCCGGACCGCTTCGAGCGGGTGGTCCTGGTCCTGCCGGGGGCGATCGACCGGCCGCGGGGCGATGTCGCTACCGCCCGGCTGACGGTGATGGCGGCGCTTGTCGAGCGGGGTGACGCGGAGGGGCTGGCCGCGCTGCTCCTGGCCGAGCAGCCGGAGGCCGTACGCGCTCGTCCGGACGCGGCGGTGTGGACGCGCCGTCAGGCCCAACGGCTGGTTCGGACGCCGGTGGGGGCGGCGCTGCGCGCGGTGCCGTCGCTGTACCCGGTGCGAGACCGGGCGCTGCTGTCGGCCGTACGGTGCCCCGTCCTGGTGGTAGGGCAGGAGGGGGACGCGACGCACCCCGCGTCGGTGGCACGGGAGCTGGGGCGTCTGCTGCCGCGCGTGCAGGTCCGGGTGCTGTCTCCCGGGGGTGTGCTCTGGTCGCACCGGCTGGAGGTACGGGCCGTGGTGTCGGGCTTCCTGAACGCTCCGGGGTGAGGGTCGTAGGGTCGGCTCCGTGCGCCACGACCACCACGGCCGGACCCACCGGCTCGAGCTCGACGACCAGACGCTGCGGGCGTGGGAGGCCACGGTCCTGGCCAGCGATCCGGAGCTGGGCATCGTGCTGGACCGCTCGGCCTTCTATCCCGGCGGCGGTGGCCAGCCGCCGGACGAGGGCGTCCTGCTCTGGGGTGGGGTGACGACCCGGGTGGTCGGGGTGCGGCCACGCGACGACCTGTGGCTGGTGCCGCACGAGTCCGACCCGGTGCCGCCGGTGGGGACGGCGGTACGGGGGGCACTGGACGATGCCCGGCGCTCGCTGCTCATGCGCACCCACTCGGGACTGCACGTGCTGTGCGGGGTGATGTCGCGCGACCACGGCGTGCCGGTGACTGGCGGGAACATGGAGCCCGGGGTGGCGCGGCTGGACTTCGACCTGCCCGAGGTGCCGGTCGGCTTCAAGGAGTCGCTGACCGAGGCGCTGAACCGGGAGGTCGCCCTGGACCGGGAGATCACCGTCCGGGTCCTGCCGCGGGCCGAGGCGTACGCGCTCGGCGACATCGTCAAGACGGCCACCGACCTGCTGCCGGCTGACCTGGAGGAGGTGCGGCTGGTCGACATCGCCGACCTGGACCTGCAGGCGGACGGCGGTACCCACGTCGCGAGCACCCGCCAGATCGGCCGGCTCGAGGTGGTGAAGGTCGAGAACAAGGGGCGGGGGTTCCGGCGGGTGCGGATCCGGGTGCTGGACTGAGCGTGGTGGCTCGGCCGGCTTCGGTGTGGCGGCTTTCGGGGCGCCGCCCCAGGTTTGCTCCCGCTGGGTCACCTGCTGATCGGCGTGTGGCGCGGGTCCCGGGTGGCGGGACGGTGCCCCCACGGTGATCTTGCGGGGCGGGCGCTGTGGTAATGACGCCGCCAGGAACGGGCCGGGGTGGGCGGCCCCGGCGAGGCGTGCCGCGGCAAGTGGGCACGCGCCGCGGTGCATTCACCTGGCTCGGCACCCACTTACGCGGCTGCCGTGATCATTGGGGGTGGGGTCAGGACCGGTAGACGACGACGCGGTCGCCGACGCGGACCGAGTCGAAGAGCGAGGCCACGGCGCCCTTGTCGCGGACGTTGACGCACCCGTGCGAGGCGCCGTTGTAGCCGTTGGCCGCGAAGTCCGCCGAGTAGTGCACCGCCTGGCCACCGCTGAAGAACATGGCGTAGGGCATGGGCGTGTCGTAGAGGCTCGAGTGGTGGTCGCGGCTCTTGAAGTAGACGTTGAAGGCGCCCTCGCGGGTCGGCGTGAACTCCGAGCCGAAGCGCACGTCCACGGTCATCCGTACCTGGCCGTCGACCACCCAGCGCAGCGAGCGCGACGACTTGTCGATGCACATCACCCGACCGGTGAGGCACCGGGAGTCCAGGCCCGCCGCGCCGGAGCCGGGAGCCGCGGTCGGGACGCGGTTGTGCAGCTCGTCGTCGGTCGGCTTGCGGGTCATCGCGACCAGCTTGTCCCAGGTCCGCTGGTCGACCTCGCCGGTCGACGGGATGCCGCGCTTGGTCTGGAAGCCGGAGACGGCGGTCGTGGTGGCTGAGCCGTAGTCGGGCGTCACCTCGCCGGTGAACCAGCCGATCTGCTTCAGCCGGGCCTGCAGCTCGCGCACCTGGTCGCCCGAGGACCCAGGCCCGATGATCGTCGGCCCGGGGACGATCCGGTTGTGCAGCTCGTCGTCGGTGGGCTGCCGGGTCATCGAGACGAGCTTGTCCCAGGTCGCCTGGTCGACGACACCGGTGACCTCGAAGCCGCGCTTGCCCTGGAAGCCCGAGACCGCCTCGCGGGTCGTCTCGTCGTAGTCGCCGGAGATCTTCGGCTCGTACCACTGCAGCTGCTTGAGCCGCGACTGCAGCTCGCGCACCTGGTCCCCCGAGTCGCCCGGCTCGAGCAGCGCCTCGACGGTGGGGGTCGGCGTCGGCGTCGGCGTGGGGGTCGTCGGCGTCGGGGTCGCAGTGGGGCTCGCGGTCTCCGAGGGCGTGGAGGCCGGCGAGTCCGTCGAGGTGGCGACCGTTCCGGACCGCCAGTCGGCGTCCGCGAGGAGCGTCCCGCCGTAGGCTCCCGCGCCGGCCACGGCCATGGCGGTCAGCACCGCCACGGCACCCGACACCAGGGCGCGAGGTCTCGGCACGCGCGTTCCTCCTCGACAAAGGTGACCGCCGACGGTCGGACGGTCACCCAGGACGACGCCTATGGTGCCGGTTCGGTTGCGCCGAGTCCTCGATTATCGATCACAAGTCGGACACGACCTGCGTCACACTGGCCTCAAAGAGCTCGAACACATCAGGCGAGAACAGGACGAACCGGACCTCCTCCACGGCGGACCCGCTCGTGTGCACCGTCCGTACGGCGATCCGCGCGGCGTCGTCGAGCGGCCAGCCGTAGATCCCCGCCGAGACGGCCGGAAGGGCCAGGGTGCCCACGCCCAGCTCGTCGGCGACGGCCAGCGCCTCGCGGTAGCACGAGGCCAGCAGCTCCGGGTCCCGCTGGCCTGCGGCCCAGTTGGGACCGACCAGGTGGATGACCCAGCGGGCCGGCAGGTCACCCGCGGTCGTCCACCCCGCGCGACCCGTCGCCAGCCCGTCCGGGAACCGCCGGATGCAGTCCTCGAGCACCGCCGGCCCTCCCGCCCGGTGGATCGCACCGTCGACGCCCCCGCCTCCACGCATCCGACTGTTGGCCGCGTTGCCGACCGCGTCGACCTGCTGCCTGGTGATGTCCCCGAGCACCGTCGTGATGCGCATGCCCCAGGGTCGCAGGCCGTCGGGAGGCATGCACGGGTGGGAATCGGAGAGGATCCGGAGCGGTTCGGCCCGAGGGAGGTGCAGGTGACCCACGACTACGCCCGCCGGGCGCACGACCCGCTCGACGTCCCACGTCGCGTGGCGATGCTGAGCGTCCACACCTCGCCGCTGGACCAGCCGGGCACCGGCGACGCCGGGGGCCTCAACGTGTACGTGGTGGAGCTCGCCCGCCGGCTGGCCGGCCGCGGCGTCGAGGTGGAGGTCTTCACCCGCGCCACATCCGGGGATCTGGCCCCGAGTGTCGAGGTGGCCCCCGGGGTGGTCGTCCGCAACGTCACCGCCGGCCCGTACGAGGAGCTGGACAAGAACGACCTGCCGGCGCAGCTCTGCGCCTTCACCTCCGGCGTCCTGCGGGCGGAGGCCGAGCACGAGCCGGGCTGGTACGACCTCGTGCACTCGCACTACTGGCTGTCCGGCCAGGTCGGCTGGCTGGCCAAGGAGCGCTGGCGGGTCCCGCTCGTGCACTCGATGCACACGATGGCCAAGGTCAAGAACGCCTCGCTCGCCGAGGGCGACGCACCCGAGCCGCGCTACCGGGTCATCGGCGAGGAGCAGGTCGTGGTGGCGGCGGACCGGCTGGTCGCGAGCACCGAGGACGAGGCAGCCCAGCTGGTCGACCTCTACGGCGCCGACCCGGCCAAGGTCACGACGGTCCACCCGGGCGTCGACCTGGACGTCTTCACGCCCGGGGACGCGGTCGCGGCCCGGGCCAGGCTGGGTCTGGACCTCGATGCCGTCGTGCTCCTCTTCGCCGGGCGCATCCAGCCGCTCAAGGCCCCCGACGTCGTGGTCCGGGCCGCAGCGGCGATGCTGCGCGACGACCCGACCCTGCGCGACCGGCTGGTCGTGGCGGTCGTGGGTGGCCCCTCCGGCAGCGGTCTGGAGCAGCCCGAGTCCCTGGTCCGGCTCGCCCGGGCGCTCTCCGTCGAGGACGTGGTGCGCTTCGAGCCGCCGGTCACCCAGCCCCACCTCGCCGACTGGTACCGCGCCGCCGACCTCGTCGCCGTCCCCTCGTACTCCGAGTCCTTCGGCCTCGTCGCCCTCGAGGCCCAGGCGTGCGGGACACCCGTCGTCGCCGCCGCCGTCGGGGGGCTGCGCACGGCCGTCGTCGACGGTACGAGTGGAGTGCTGGTCGACGGCCACGAGCCGGCCGACTGGGCGGAGGCGCTGCAGTCCCTGCTCGCCGACCGCCGGCGGATGGAGCGCCTCCGGGCGGGAGCCGTCCGGCACGCCGCCGGCTTCGGCTGGGACGCGACGGCGGACCGGATGCTCGACGTCTACTCGGGCGCCCGGGCGGACCTCCGGACGCTGATCCGTGACGAGCTGCACGGCCGGACGGGCGAGCCCCTGGTGGTGGGGTCGTGATGGGCGATCCCGCGGCGGAGATCCGCCGCGCCCTCGAGACGACCGGCGCCGTCTGGGAGGAGAGCGCCCCGGGTCGCTTCGCCGTCCAGCTCCCCGGCGAGCGCAAGCAGCGGACGGTGTGCAGTCTGGCGGTCGGCGACCACAGCCTGGTCGTCAACGCCTTCGTGGCACGCTGCCCGGACGAGAACCACGAGGCCGTGTGGCGATGGCTGCTGGAGCGCAACTCCCGGCTCTACGGCGTGGCCTTCTCGGTCGACGGTGCCGGCGACATCTACCTGGTGGGCCGGGTGCCGCTGTCCGCCGTGACGCCGGACGAGATCGACCGGCTGCTCGGTGTCGTCCTGGAGGCCGCCGACTCGTCCTTCAACACCATCCTCGAGCTCGGCTTCGCGTCGTCCATCGCCCGCGAGTGGGAGTGGCGGCTGGCCCGGGGAGAGTCGACCGCCAACCTCGAGGCCTTCAGACATCTGCGTCCGGATGGCTCTCGGTAGGCTCCGACCCATGGCTGACGACCCGTACCGAATGGTCCTGCTTCGCCACGGCGAGAGCGACTGGAACGCCAAGAACCTCTTCACCGGCTGGGTCGACGTCGACCTCTCGGAGAAGGGGTGCGATGAGGCCGCCACGGGTGGGCGGCTGCTCGTCGAGCACGACCTGCTGCCCGACGTGGTGCACACGTCGGTGCTGCGCCGTGCCATCCGTACCGCGGAGATCTCGCTGAACGAGTGCGACCGGCACTGGATCCCCGTCCGCCGGCACTGGCGGCTCAACGAGCGGCACTACGGGGCGCTGCAGGGCAAGGACAAGGCGCAGACGCTCGCGGAGTTCGGCGAGGAGCAGTTCATGCTGTGGCGCCGGTCCTACGACGTGCCGCCGCCGCCGATCCCCGACGACGACGAGTGGTCCCAGCACGGCGACCCCCGCTATGCCGACCTGCCGCCCGAGCTCATGCCGCAGCGGGAGTGCCTCAAGGACGTCGTCGACCGGATGCTCCCGTACTGGTACGACGCGGTCGTCCCCGACCTGCGAGCGGGCCTCACCGTGCTCGTCGCGGCGCATGGGAACTCGTTGCGTGCCTTGGTGAAGCACCTCGACGGCATCTCCGACGAGGACATCCCCGGGCTCAACATCCCGACCGGCATCCCGCTGCTCTACGACCTCGACGAGGCCATGGTCCCGCTGGTACGCGGGGGGGAGTACCTCGACCCCGAGGCGGCCGCCGCCTCCATCGAGGCGGTCAAGGCCCAGGGCCGCAAGTAGTCGCTCCGAGCCGGGCTCCCGACTCGTACGGGCGGAGAACCGGTCTCGGGTCAGGCCTGGGGTTCGGCGTGGCTCTCGGTCTCGCCGGTCACCAGGAAGTGGATGTGCCGGGCGATCAGCACGGCGTGGTCGGCGAAGCGCTCGTAGTACCGCCCCAGCAGCGCGAGGTCGACGGCCGTCTCGGCCGGGCGCGGCCAGTCGTGGTCGAGCACGACGAGGAACATCGACCGGTGCAGGCGGTCCATCTCGTCGTCGTCGGCCTGCAGCTCCTCGACCAGGTCGAGGTCGCGGCTGCGGATGACCTCGCCGGCCTTGGTGGCCATCTTCTCGGCCGCCGCGCCCATCGCGGCGAAGGTGGTGCGCAGCTCGTCGGGCACCGCGCTCTCGGGGTAGCGCATGCGCACGACCTTGGCCACGTGCGAGGCCAGGTCGCCCATGCGCTCGATGTTCGCGGTGGTGCGCAGCGCGGAGATGACCTCCCGCAGCTCACCCGCCACGGGGGCCTGCGTCGCCACGAGCTCGATGATGCGCTCGTCGACGACCTCCTGGGAGCGGTCCACCTCGGCGTCGGCGGCGACGGTCTGGTCGGCGAGGTGGATGTCCTGTGACAGCAGCGCGTCGGTGGCCGTGTGGATCATGTCGGCCACCTGGCCGGTCATGCCCACCAGGTGTCCGCTGATGTCCTGGAGCTGCTCGTGGAAAGCCTGGCGCATGAAGACGGGCCTCACTGTGGTCGCCGTACGGAGTCCATACCGGAGCCTTACCCCGGTCCCGGCCAGCGTATGTCCGCCAGGTGGCGCCGGGGGGGACGCCGATGAACCGGCCTGGAAGTTCAGGTGAACACCACACCGGTCTACCTCCGCCATGCGGTCGCGGTGCCGGGGCTCCGTGCGGCGCCGCCTAGCATCGACAGGCGTGGAGCTCGTGGTGGCGACCGTGCTGGCGGCCGTGGCCGGTGCGGCGATCGGCCTGGCCGCCGGGCTGCTGCGGCGCAACCGAGACCGGCAGCGGCGCAGCCTCCCGCCTCCGTCCGAGCCTCGGGTCCCGCCGGGCGTCGACAAGGTCCTGTCGGTGCTCCGCGCGAGCGCCCTCGTCCTCGACCGCTCGCTCGACGTGGTCCAGGCGAGCCCTTCGGCGTACGCCTTCGGGCTGGTGCGCCAGGAACGCATCGCGCACCCGGCGTTGCTCGAGCTGGCCGGCCGGGTGGCCCTGGACGGGCAGATCCGCGAGGTCGAGCTGGAGGTCCTGCGGGGGCGGGACACGACGCAGGCCCTGTACGTGTCGGCGCGGGTGGCCCCGCTGACGAGCGAGCTGCTCCTCGTACTGGTGGAGGACCGCACGCACGCGCACCGGGTGGACGAGGTGCGTCGCGACTTCGTGGCCAACGTCTCCCACGAGCTCAAGACACCGGTCGGGGCGCTGATGCTGCTCGCGGAGGCCGTGCACGACGCAAGCGACGACCCGGAGGCCGTACGGCGCTTCGCGCAGCGCATGCAGGCGGAGGGGGCCCGGCTGACCCGGCTCGTACAGGAGATCATCGACCTGTCCAGGCTGCAGTACGACGACCCGGTCGACTCGCCGGAGCCGGTGGTGATCGACCAGGTGGTGGCCGCGGCGTTGGACCGCAGCCGCGTCGACGCCGAGGCCAAGCACATCCGGCTGGCCTCCGGCGGCGACCTCGGGCTGCAGGTGCTCGGCAGCGAGCCGCAGCTGGTCATCGCGCTGGGCAACCTCGTCGAGAACGCCGTCGCCTACAGCCCCGACCACACGCGGGTCGCCGTGGGGGTGCGCCGGCGCGAGGACGTCGTCGAGGTCAGCGTCACCGACCAGGGCATCGGCATCCCCGAGGCCGAGATCGACCGCATCTTCGAGCGCTTCTACCGCGTGGACCCCGCCCGGTCCCGGGCCACGGGCGGCACGGGGCTGGGGCTCTCGATCGTCAAGCACATCGCCGCCAGCCACGGCGGCGAGGTCAGCGTCTGGAGCGTGCAGGGGACCGGGTCGACCTTCACCCTGCGCCTCCCGCTCCACCCGCACCGGCCCGGGCGCCCGCCCCGGCCGCCCGTACCGACCCCGGAGGCCACGACGTGACCCGCGTGCTCGTCGTCGAGGACGAGGATTCGTTCAGCGACGCCCTGTCGTACATGCTCCGCAAGGAGGGCTTCGACGTCGCCATCGCCCCCACCGGGCCGGATGCACTCGAGGAGTTCGACCGCAACGGTGCCGACCTGGTGCTGCTCGACCTCATGCTCCCGGGGATCCCGGGGACCGAGGTGTGCCGGGCGCTGCGCCAGCGCTCCAACGTCCCGGTGATCATGCTGACCGCCAAGGACTCCGAGGTCGACAAGGTCGTGGGGCTCGAGCTGGGGGCCGACGACTACGTGACCAAGCCGTTCTCCTCGCGCGAGCTGGTCGCCCGGATCCGCGCGGTGCTGCGCCGGGGCACGGAGGCGGCCGAGCCGGTGCCGTCGGTGCTCGAGGCGGGACCCGTACGGATGGACGTCGACCGGCACGTCGTCACGGTGGACGGCGAGGGCGTGAAGCTGCCGCTCAAGGAGTTCGAGCTGCTGGAGATGCTGCTGCGCAACGCGGGGCGGGTGCTCACCCGCGGGCAGCTCATCGACCGGATCTGGGGCGCGGACTACGTGGGGGACACCAAGACCCTGGACGTCCACGTCAAGCGGCTGCGGGCGAAGATCGAGCCGGACCCGGGCCACCCGCGGTACCTGCTCACGGTGCGGGGGCTGGGGTACAAGCTCGAGACCTGAGGAGGGCGGGCCCCCGGCGGTCCGGGCTCCGCTGGCGCCATCCCGGACCGTTTCCTCTCGGCGGCCCGGATCTTGCCGCAGCTTCTGGCAGCAACCTCCGAGCGGACTGAACCGAGCCGACGCCTCGACGTGCCCCGATCGGCCGCCCCGGTCGGTGCGCCCCGCCGATCAGCCGGTCGAGGTCGGCGACGGGGTGGGGCCTGCGGTCTCGGCGGCGGTCGCCTCGGGGCTCGCCCCGGGGGCGGCGCCGAAGCCGGTCAGCGGCTGCTCCGTCGGGCCGGCGTCGGCATACCAGCCGTCGGCGCGCTGCACGAGGGCCCGCAGGGTCGCCTCGGGTGCCGACTCGAACACCAGGGTGACCAGGACGAACCGGCCCGGGATGATCCCGTCCGCCTCGATCTGCAGCCGGTTCTCCTCGATCCCGAGGCTGGCGTAGCCGCGGGCCGGGATCTCCAGGCCACCGCCCCCGGGCTGGGCGACCGACTCGCCCACGCGCACCTCGAGCAAGCGGTCCGGCTCGCCGGTGGGGTTGGCGAAGGTGGCGAGGACCGTGGCGGGCACGGGCGTCTGCGCGTCGGCCGCCTCTTCGTCGGCCACGAGGAGGAGGTTGCGGATCGCGATGTCCCCGGCCTGGCCGTTGACCCCGTCGCCGGCGGTGTAGAAGTCCTGGGTCTGCAGACGGATGCTGTCCTCGCTGGCGCACCCGGTCAGTCCCAGCACCAGGAGCAGGAGGGCGGTGAGGGCGGCGGGGCGCGTCGCTGCGGGCTTCACCACGGGGCTCCTCGGGGCTCTCGTTCGACCAGGCGGGCACCGGGTCGACCCGCGCGGGTCGCAGCCTACCGATCAGCTCCCACCGCCGTACCGCCGATCCGGCGAGTCGCCGTGGATGGCGCGCACCACCTGGTCCAGAGCGTCGAGAGAGTGCCCACTCACCAAGGCGTCGACGTAGGGCAGGGCTGCCGCCATGCCGCCGACCAGCGGCTCGTAGCGCGCGTTGGCCGTGCGGGGGTTGACCCACACGATGCGCCTGGCGAGGCGGGACAACCGGGCCATCTGCTCGGCGAGCTCTGCCGGGTCGCCGCGCTCCCAGCCGTCCGACACGAGGACGACGACGGCTCCTCGGGCCATCCCCCGGCGCCCGTACACATCGTTGAACACCCGCAGGGCGGCCCCGATCCGCGTCCCGCCAGACCAGTCCGGTGCCGCGGCGGCGGCCCGTGCCAGGGCCAGGTCGGGGTCAACCACGGCAAGCGCGCGGGTCAGCCGCGTCAGCCTGGTCGAGAACACGAACGCCTCCGCACGAGTCGCCCGGACAGCCCCGTGGAGCAGGTGGAGGTAGGCCCGCGCGTACGCCTCCATCGAGCCGGAGACGTCGGCGATGAGCACGAGGCGGCGGGGACGCCGGCGGCGCCTGCGGTGCACCCACACGACCGGGTCTCCGCCGCTGCGACACGCACGGCGCAGCGTCGCCCTGCGGTCGAGCTCGTCACCGAGCGGGTGGCGGGCCCGCCGCCGGGACGGCCGTAGCGGTGGGGCGCTCGGCAGGGCGGCGATGAGGGAGCGCAGCTGGTCCAGCTCACTGGTGGTGAGGGACGCGAAGTCGGTCCCGCGCAGGCGCTCCATGTCGCTGGTGGTCATCACGACGGTTTCCCCTGTCGCGGTCGGGGTGTCCTGGCCGCCCGCGCTGGTGGCACCGGGCTGGCCGCCGGCCCGTTCGCCCACCGCCCGCCGAGCGCGCGGCGGGTCGGACGCCCGTCGCGGTGGCTGCACGGACGTGCGGGCGTCTCCGCGCATGTCGGCCACGTCGGTCCAGCCACGGAACACCTGGCCGAACACCGCGTCGAACACGGCGACCTGGTCGACGTCCGAGACCAGCGTGACCCGCGCCAGCCAGTACAGCTCGTCCACCCTCGCCGGGGCGGCCAGCGTCACCGCCTCGGCGAAGCGCGCGCTGCGCTCCGGGGTGGCCGGCAGCCCGGCCGCGTGCAGGAGCTGCCCGAGTCCGGCGGCCACGACGGCGAGATCGGGCACGAGGCCGCCTCACTCCCCTACGACCCAGCCGAGCCCACGCTCGCGGGCCAAGGCGACGTCCTCGCGATACTTCAGCACGGACCCCAGCGTCTGGTCGGCCGCCTCCTCGTCGAACCGGTCCAGCCCGAGCACCAGCAGCCCGGATACCCAGTCGATGGCCTCCGCCGTGCCCGGCGGCTTCTGCAGGTCGAGCGTGCGGATCCGGGTGACCGCGTCCGCCACCCGCTCCGCCAGCCGGACCGAGGCGGCCGGCACGCGCCGGCGGATGATCTCGACCGTCCGCTCCAGCGACGGGTAGTCGATCCAGTGGTAGAGGCAGCGCCGCTTGAGGGCGTCGTGCAGGTCGCGGGACCGGTTGGAGGTCAGCACGACGATGCTCGGGTGCGCAGCCCGTACGGTCCCGATCTCCGGGATGGTGACGGTCGATTCGGCGAGCAGCTCGAAGAGGAAGGCCTCGAACTCGTCGTCGGCGCGATCCACCTCGTCCACCAGCAGCACCGCAGGCCGTGGTCCCGGATGCTCCACCGCCTGCAGGAGGGGCCGGCTCACCAGGTAGGACCGGTCGAACAGGTCGACGTCCTGCAGCTGCTCGCCGCGGGACTCGGCCAGCCGGATGGCGAGGAGCTGGCGGGGGTAGTCCCACTCGTAGAGGGCCTCGGCGGCGTCGATCCCCTCGTAGCACTGCAGCCGCATCAGAGGCGTCTCGAGGGCGGTGGCCATCGCCTTGGCCGCCTCCGTCTTGCCGACACCGACCTCGCCCTCGAGCAGCAGCGGCTGCGGCAGCCGGACGGCGCAGAACAGGGCCGTCGCCAGGCCAGGATCGGCCAGGTAGTCGGCGGCATCCAGGCGAAGCCGCAACGTCGCGACGTCCGGGACGAGCTCACCTACGTCGATCACGGGCTCCCGACAGCTGCGTACCCGGCCGGTTCGGAGGCGAACGCCCGCAGGCAGCCGCTTCCGCAGAACCAGAACCGCACCCCCTCGTGGTCGAGGTGCAGCGACGCCTCGTCGGTGACGACCGTCATGCCGCACACCGGGTCGGCGGCCGTCCCCGCCCCTGACTCGACCCACCGATCGGCGGCGTCCTCGGCGTCCGCGGCCCGCTCGCCGACGGGCCGCGCCGACGGTCGTGGCCGCTCCATGACCAGCTCCGCGAGGATGGACAGCGCGATCTCCGCCGGGGTCCGCGCTCCGATGTCGAGCCCGGCCGGGGTGTGCACGCGGGCGCGTTCCTCCTCCGTGACCTCCAGCGAGGCCAGCACCGCCTCGGCACGCTTCCGGCTGGCCACCAGCGCGACATAGGGGACGCCGCTGGGCAGGGCGGCGGTCAGCGCCTGCTCCTCTCCCCGCCCGTGGGAGGCAACGACGACAGCCGTCGGCTCAGCCACCGACGACATGGCCGAGGACTCGTACGGCACCACGTCGTAGCCCAGCGGCCGGCCGAGCGCGACGAGCGCCCGGGCGATGGGGCTGTCTCCGACCACCGCGAGCACGGGGGACGGCAGCACCGGCTCGAGGAAGACCTCCAGCGACCCGCCCGACAGGCAGGCGTTGTGCACGGTGAGCTTGCCGGGCTGGTCCGGCTCCGGCTCGGGCGTGATGCGCACCAACAACGACTCCCCCGAGTCGAGCAGGACCAGGCTCTGAGCCCGGACCGTCGACTCGGCGCAGGAACCCCCGACGAACCCTTCGATGGTGCCGTCGGGCAGCACGACCGCCTCGTCGCCGGGCTTGGCCGACGTCGGCCGCTCGGCGAGCACCACGCGGGCATGGACGTACGGAGAGCGAGCCCGGCGCAGGGCCGCCGCCCGCTCCTCGACGTCCGGGTTGCTCATGTGAACGCCAGGTCCGTACGGGCGGGGCGTCCTTGCATGGCCAGCCACACCTGGGCGGGCGTGAGCGGCATGTCGGCGTGCCGCACGCCGTAGGGCTCCAAGGCGTCGACGACTGCGTTGACGATGGCGGCCGGCGAGCCCACGGTGGCCGACTCACCGACCCCCTTGCACCCCAGCGGGTGGTGCGGCGAGGGCGTCACGGTCTGCCCGGTCTCCCAGGACGGGCACTCCAGCGCCGTCGGCAGCAGGTAGTCCATGAACGACGCGCCCAGGTGGTTGCCTACCTCGTCGAAGGCCATGGCCTGCATGAGCGCCATCCCGACGCCGTCGGCCAGGCCGCCGTGGATCTGCCCCTCCACGATCATCGGGTTGATCCGGGGGCCGCAGTCGTCGACCGCCACGAACCGCCGCACCTTCACCTCGCCGGTGCCGGGGTCCACGTCGACGACGCAGACGTACGCCCCGAAGGGGTAGGTGAGGTTGGGCGGGTTGTAGACGGCGGAGGCGTCCAGGTGCCCCTCGACCCCCTCGGGGAGCTCGAGGTTGCCGTGCGACAGGAAGGCGACCTCCTGGATCGTCTTCCCCTGCTCCGGGTCGCCCCGGACGAACCACCGCCCGTGCTCCCACTCGAGGTCGTCGACCGAGCACTCGAGCGCGGCGGCCGCGATCACCCGGGCCTTGTCCCGGATCCGCCGGGACACGACCGCGGCCGCGGCGCCGGACACCGGCGTGGACCGCGAGCCGTAGGTGCCCAGCCCGAACGGTGTGTTGTCGGTGTCGCCGTGGATGACCTCGACGTCCTCGGGCGGCAGGCCCAGCTCCTGCGCCACGATCTGGGCGAACGTCGTCTCGTGGCCCTGGCCCTGGCTCTGGACCGACAGCCGGAGCTGGGCCTTGCCCGTCGGGTGGACGCGCAGCTCGCAGCCGTCGGCCATGCCCAGGCCGAGGATGTCCATGTGCTTGCGGGGGCCGGCTCCGACGCCCTCGGTGAAGAAGCTGACCCCGACGCCCATCAGCTCGCCGCGCGCACGCTTCTCCGCCTGCTCCGCCAGGAGGGCGTCGTACCCGGCCATGTCCAGCGCCATCTGCAGGGCGCGAGGGTAGTCGCCGGAGTCGTACTCCCAGCCGGTCTTGGAGGTGTAGGGGAACTGCTCGGGGCGGAGGAGGTTCTTCATGCGCAGCTCGGCGGGATCCATGCCCAGCTCGTCGGCGAGGACGTCCACGATGCGCTCGACGAGGTAGACGGCCTCGGTGACCCGGAACGAGCAGGCATAGGCGACCCCGCCCGGAGCCTTGTTGGTGTAGACGCCCGTGACCTGGCAGTGCGCCGCCCGCAGGTCGTACGAGCCGGTGAAGATGTGGAAGAAGCCGGCCGGGAACTTGGTCGGCTGGGCGGTGCCGTTGAACGCGCCGTGGTCGGCGAGGACCTTGACGCGCAGGCCGAGGATGGTGCCGTCGCGGGTGGCCGCGATCTCGCCGTGCATGTGGTAGTCGCGGGCGAACGCCGTCGAGGTGAGGTTCTCCTGGCGGTCCTCCACCCACTTGACCGGCTTGCCGGTGACGATCGAGCCGACGACGGCCAGCACGTAGCCGGGGTAGATGCCGACCTTGCCGCCGAAGCCGCCGCCGATGTCCGGTGAGATGATCCTGATCTTGTGTTCCGGGATGCCGGCCACCAGTGCGTAGACGGTCCGGTGCGCGTGCGGCGCCTGGTTGGTAGACCAGACGGTGAGCTTGCCGGTCACCGGGTCCATGTGCGCGACGGTGCCGCAGGTCTCGATCGATGCCGGGTGCACCCGTGGATACAGCATGTCCTGCGCGACGACGACCTCGGCTCCGGCGAACACCTCATCGGTGAGGGCACGGTCACCGGCCTCCCAGTCGAAGATGTGGTTGTCGGTCTTGCCCTCGATGTCGTCTCGGATGACCGGTGCACCGGGGTCCAGCGCCTTCCGCGCATCCACGACCGGATCGAGCGGCTCGTAGTCGACGTCGATGAGCTCGAGCGCGTCGCGCGCGGAGTAGCGGTCCTCGGCGACGACGAAGGCGACCTCCTGACCCTGGAACCGCACCTTGTCGGTGGCCAGCACCGCTTGGACGTCCTGCGACAGCGTGGGCATCCACGCGAGGTTGAGCGTCTCCAGGGTCGCGCCGGTGATGACGGCCTTGACCTTGGGGTGCGCCTCCGCCTGGGACGTGTCGATCGAGCGGATCCGGGCGTGGGCCTGTGGGCTGCGCAGGATCGCGCCATGGAGCATCCCTGGCAGGACGACGTCGTCGACGTAGGTCCCGCGGCCGCGGACGAACCGCACGTCCTCCTTGCGCAGCATCCGGCCGAACCCCATCGGGTTGCCGGCGGGGCTGCGGTGTTCGGTCGTGGTCATGCCTGCACCTCCTCGACCTGGTCGCCGACTGCGACCTCGTCGTCGGCTGTACCAGCGCCGCGGGGATGCTCGGCGGCCCAGCGCACCGCCCGCACGATGTCCTCGTAGCCGGTGCACCGGCAGATGTTGCCGGAGATCGCGTCGCGAATGGTCGCTTCGTCGGGGTCGGGCTCACGGTCGAGCAGCCATCTGGCGGTGAGCATCATCCCGGGGGTGCAGAAGCCGCACTGCAGCCCGTGCTCCTGCATGAATCCCTCTTGTACGGGGTCCAGCCTGCCGTCCACCTCGAGACCCTCGACGGTGCGGATCTGATGGCCGCCGGCCATGACGGTGAGGACCGTGCACGACTTCACCGGCACGCCGTCGATCCAGACGACGCAGGCGCCACAGTTGGAGGTGTCACATCCCCAGTGCGTCCCGGTCAACCGCAGGTGGTCACGGAGGAAGTGGACGAGCAGCAGCCTGGGCTCGACGTCGGCGCTGACCTCGTCGCCGTTGACGGTCATGGTGACCTGCATGCTCATCCTCCTTGGCCCCGAGCCCGGGCGACCGCCCTGCGCAGGGAGCGCAGGGTGAGCTCGCGGGCGAGGTGTCGCTTGTAGTCGGCCGGTCCGCGCTGGTCGGTCTGCGGGTTGGAGGCCTCAGCGGCCAGCTCTGCCGCCGCGGTGAGCTCGCCGTCGCCGGCCGACCCGCCGCGCAGCCGCTCCTCCGCCTCCGGGGCGCAGAAGTGCGGCGCGCCGACGGCGGTGAGCCCGATGCCGACGTCGGTCACCGTGTCGCCGTCGACCTGCACGAACGCACCCGCGGCAGCCACCGGCCAGTCACCCGCCCGGCGCTCGACCTTGCGGTAGGCGCTCCCCACCCACCCGGCCCGGATCGGGACACGCACCTCGGTGAGGATCTCGGCCGGGCGGCACGCAGTCTCGTACGGCCCTTGGTGGAACTCGCGTGCCGGCACGCGGCGCGTACCCTCCGCGGAGCGCAGCACCATCTCGGCGCGGAGGGCCGAGCACACGGCGGCGAGGTCCTCGGAAGGGTCGGCCTGGCACAGGGAGCCCCCGATCGTGCCGCGGTTGCGGACGACCGGGTCGGCGATGACCCGCTCGGCGTCGGCGAAGATGCGGTAGTGCTCGGCGAGCAGTGGCGACTCGAGCAGGGTGGCGTGGCGGGTCAGCGCACCGATGGCGATTGCGTCGCCGTCGACCCGGACGTAGTCCAGGTCGCGCAGGTCGTTGATGTCCACGAGCCAGTCCACATAGGCCACCCGCAGCTTGAGCATCGGCAGGAGGCTGTGACCCCCGGCCACGACGCGCGCGTCGGGTCCGTGCCGGTCGAGCAGCTCCAGGGCGTGCTCCAGGCTGGAGGCTCGGGCGTAGTCGAAGGGTGCGGGAGTCTGCACATCCACCTCCACGATGGGACCTCGACCGCCGGTGCACCCCCGCACCGCGATCCTGCTGCCCCCACGCGCCCGTTGTAAAGGTTGTGTTGCGAAGCAGTGACGTGCGGCCAGCGGCATGCCGTACGGGAGTCGGGCTCGCCGTCGGCCGCGGCGTGCACGGCCGTCGACGCGATGGTGCGGGGCTACCGTGACCGCGTGAGCGACTCGCCGCCTCCCGCCTCGGACCCGATCGAGGAGGCGAGGACGCACCCTGCCGCGGACCAGTTGTGGCGCGCGGGCCCGATCTGGCTGGCCAGCGACCGGGCGCTGGCGCGCTACGTGGGCCGTCCGGTGGCCTCGTTCCTGCGTGTCGAGGCAGCCGGCGGGATCATACTCCTCGTCGCCACGGTCGTGGCGCTGGTCTGGGCCAACTCCGCCTGGTCGGACTCCTACGAGGCGCTCTGGAGCATTCGCGTCGGCGTGACGGTCGGCGACTTCTCGATCGTCGAGGACTTGCGTCACTGGGTCGACGACGGCCTGATGGCGATCTTCTTCTTCGTCGTCGGTCTCGAGATCAAGTACGAGCTGGTGTCCGGTGAGCTCCGCGACCCGCGAACGGCGGCACTGCCGATCGTCGCCGCCGTGGGCGGCATGGTCGTCCCTGCCGCTGTCTACCTCGCCTTCAACGCCGGCGGCGAGGGCTCGTCGGGCTGGGGTATCCCGATGGCGACGGACATCGCCTTCGCGCTCGGTGTCCTGGCCCTGCTCGGCAACCGGGTTCCGTCCGCTGCCCGGCTCTTCATCCTGACCCTGGCGATCGTCGACGACCTCGGGGCGATCGTCGTGATCGCCGCCTTCTACACGTCCGACCTGTCCGTGGAATGGCTCGCGGTCGCGGGCGTGCTGCTGCTCGCGGTGCTGGCTTTGCGACGGCTCAGGGTGTGGGCGCCGTCACTCTACCTCGCCTTCGGCGTCGCGGTGTGGGTGGCGACCTACCAGTCCGGCGTCCACGCGACGATCGCGGGCGTGGCCATGGGATTGCTCGCCCCTGCCCGGCCACTGCTGGACCATGACACCGCCCGCCGGATCCTCCGCGAGCGCGTCCCCGACGAGTTCGACGCCGTGGCGCTGCGCCGCGTCCGCTTCCTGCTCCGCGAGAGCGTGTCGGTGGCCGAGCGGCTCGGAAACACGCTGCACCCGTGGAGCAGCTACGTCGTGCTGCCCATCTTCGCGCTGGCCAACGCCGGGATCGACCTGCGGGGCGGGGTCCTGGGCGATGCGCTCAGCGCCCCCGTGACCGCCGGCGTGTTCTTCGGCCTGGTGGTGGGCAAGACCGTCGGCGTCGGCGCCGCGTCCTGGCTGGTCGTCCGTCTGGGCATCGCGCGGGTGCCCAACGGCATCGGTCGGCTCACCATGACGGGTCTGGCCATGGTGGCCGGGATCGGCTTCACGGTGTCGCTGTTCATCACCGGGCTCGCGTTCGACACTGGTGACGACCTCGCCGACGACGCCAAGGTGGGCGTTCTCGCGGGCTCGCTCGTGGCGGCGATCCTGGCCGCTCTGGTGCTCGTCGCGGACAGCCGGAGGAGAGCGCGTCGGCGGGCGACCCGCGTCCCGTAGACGACGATCGGCGTGACGGACCACATCCACCAGTTCTCGACGAATCCGGGGTAGGCACAGCCCAATCGCCATGACCTCCGGCGGGGGGCACAGCGCTCCTTGTCTGTGCTTCGGTCGGTTGCCGTCATCTCCGGCGACTCGACCGAAGTCGGCGTGCTCACGGGGCCGGCTCCGCGACGATTTCCTGGCTGCGGAGCGACTGGGGCGCTCCCGTCGGCGCTCGGCTGGCAACCGAAGGCAACACGTTACCCGGGAGGCCCCGAAGGCCGTGTACTCGGTTCAGTCAGCTGCGCCGGCCGCTGACCCGTCGTCGATCCAGGAGTCTGTCGTGAGCGCACCCCCGACCGATGCCCCCTTCCCCCCGGCCGCGCAGGTGCTCGTCGACTTCGTGCCGCGGAAGGGGTTCTTCGTCGGCATCGACTCCGACGGGTGCGCCTTCGACGCGATGGAGATCAAGCACAAGGAGTGCTTCATCCCCAACACGATCAAGCACTGGAACCTGCAGCCGGTCTCGAGCCCGGGAGACGGCGGAGTTCGTCAACCTGTACTCCACGAGCCGCGGTCTGAACCGCTGGATCGCGCTGGTCCGTGTGTTCGACCTCCTCGCCCAGCGCCCGGAGGTCGCCGCCCGCGGGTGAGCGTCCCGACTGGCGACCGGATCAAGGAGTTCATCGCCTCCGGGTACCCGCTGAGCGCCGCCGGCCTCGAGAAGTACGCGGCCGGACACCCGGATCCGGAGCTGGACACGGCCCTGGCGTGGACTGCCGGCGTCGACGCCGCGATCGAGGACATGGTCAAGGGCGTGCCGCCGTTCCCGCGGGTCAAGGACAGCCTGGTCGCGATGCACGATCAGGTCGATCTGATGGTCGTCTCGGCCACCCCGTTCGACGCGCTGGCTCGGGAGTGGTCCGAGCACGGCCTGGCCCCCTACATGGACGTCATCGCCGGACAGGAGATGGGCACGAAGGCCCAGCACATCCAGTACGCAGCCAAGGGCAAGTACGACGACGACCGGATCCTGCTCATCGGAGACGCCCCGGGGGACCGTGACTCCGCCGACGCGACCGGCGTTCGCTACTACCCGATCAACCCGGGCCACGAGGCGGAGTCCTGGGAGCGTTTCCACGACGAGGCGCTCGCCCGCTTCCTGGAGGGCAGCTACGCCGGTGAGTACGAGGCGGCGCTGATCGCGGAGTTCGAGGCCCTGCTGCCCGACACCCCGCCGTGGCAGACGCAGACCCCCTGACCCGATCCGCCTCCGAGGTCGACGAGATCCGCGAAGGAGCACACACCCATGGGAACGCTGGTCGATCTTCGCGCCACCCCCTACGACCTGTCCGACGACCAGCTCGCGTGGGTCGAGGACACCCTGGCCGGCATGACCGACGAGGAGAAGGTCGGCCAGGTGTTCGTGAACCTCTTCCACTTCGGTGCCGACATGTTCAGCGGCAACACGTTGAGCAACGCCGAGACTCCGACGGCACCTACATCGCCTCAGGCGCCCAGAGCGAGGCCAGCGGCGACGCTGCGGTGGCGTACGACGCCGGGCTGGTGTCCGCACGCGAGGCGACCACGCTGGGCGTCAACGTCAACTTCGATCCCTGCGTCGACATCCTGTTCAACTGGCGCAACACGATCGTGAACACCCGCGCATACGGCACCGACGCCGACACCGTGATCCGGTACACGAGCGCCTACATCGAGGGCCTGCGCGCCGAACGCGACATCGTCTCGTGCATCAAGCACTTCCCCGGCGACGGCGTCGAGGAGCGCGACCAGCACCTCGTCCTGGGCGTCAACGAGCTGTCCCGGACGAGTGGGACGACTCCTTCGGTCGGGTCTACCGCACGCACATCGACAACGGCGTCGAGATGATCATGGCCGGGCACATCGCCCTGCCCGAGTACCAGAAGCAGCTCGACTCGGCGCTGACCGACACCGACATCCTCCCCGCCACCCTGGCACCCGAGCTGCTCCAGGGCCTGCTCAAAGGCCGGCTCGGGTTCAACGGCGTCGTGATCACCGACGCCAGCCACATGCTCGGCATGACCTCGGCCATGCGCCGCGAGGACTACGTGCCACGCGCGATCGCCGCCGGGTGCGACATGTTCCTGTTCTTCAACGACATCGACGAGGACTACGGGTTCATGCTCAAGGGCCTCCGTGACGGCGTCATCACCGCCGAGCGGATGGACGACGCCGTCCGCCGAGTCCTCGGCCTCAAGGCGAAGCTGAACCTGCACGTGAAGGCCGCGGACGGGTCGCTGCAGAAGGCTCCGGAAGAGCTGGCGGTCGTCGGGTGCGAGGAGCACCTGCAGATGCGTGCCGACGCGGCGGACAAGGGCATCACCCTGGTCAAGGACACGCTCGACCAGCTGCCGCTCGGCCCGGAGAAGCACCGCCGCATCCGGCTCTACTACCTGTCCGGTGAGGTCGGCGGGATCTACGAGGCCGGTTCGGCCACCCTCGACGGGTTCGTCGCCGAGCTCGAGAGGCGCGGGTTCGAGGTCACGGTCAACGACGGGAACACCCGCGTCAAGGGCCCGACGCTGACGTACCGCAACGACGTCGACGCCGCGCTGATCGTCGCCGACATCGTCGGGTACGGGGCGGAGAAAAACTACCGGATCCGCTGGAAGCTCGCGATGAGCAACGAGTGCCCCTGGTACGTGTGGGAGGTCCCCACGTTCATGGCCTCGCTGAACTACACGACCCACCTGCACGACGCGACCATGGTCAAGTGCCTGGTCAACGCCTACCACAACAACCCCGAGACCATCCGGCAGGTCGTCGACAAGCTCATGGGCCGCTCCGAGTTCAAGGGGAAGCCCAACGACCTGGTATGGGCCGACAAGTGGCAGGCGCGCCTGTGACGGCTCGGGTCAGCTGAACAGCCGGGCCACCTCGTCGTACGCGG
>DASTQL010000086.1:0-10910 GCA_035761805.1 Jiangellales bacterium
GCCGGGGGCCGGCTCGTTCCACCGCCCGTGCCACATGGATTCGAGTCGATCTGACTCGGCGTCCGTGGGTGAGCCGCCCATACGGACGAAGGGAGCTGCGGCTGTGGACGTCGTTCCACCCACCGGCCGCCGGACGTTCTCCCCGTGACCGCCCTCGAGCGCGACCGCACGACGCGCGTGGTCTACGTCCACATGGCGGTCTTCGGCTACTGGCTGTACGCCTTCGGTCCGGTCGTCCCGCTGCTGCGGCAGGACCAGGTGGTGTCCCGCGCGGTCTCCGGTCTGCACGGCACCGCGCTGGCCGTCGGGTCCGTGCTCGCGGGGCTGGTCGGTGCGGCGCTGGTCGCTCGCCTCGGACGGGCCGGTATCATGCGCGCCGGGCTGGCCGGGCTCGCCGTCGCGGTGCTCCTGCTCACGGTGTCCACGGCCCTGCCGCTGACGCTGCTGGGGGCGCTGGTCGGCGGGACCATGGGCTCGCTGCTCGTCAACACGCACTCACCGGTGCTCTCCGACCATCACGAGCTGGCGGGGCCCGCGGCGATCAACGAGGCCAACGCCCTGGCCGCCGCGACCGGGATGCTCTCGCCGCTCGTGCTCGGGGCCTGCGTCGCGCTCGAGCTGGGCTGGCGGGTCGCCCTCCTCGGGGTGGTCCCGCTGGTGCTCGTGGGCCTGCTCTACTCCCGGGGGACCCGGCTGCCCGACCCTCGGCTGCCGACGAGGCCGTCGGGCTCCCGGGCGCGACTGCCACGGCGCTACTGGGCGTCCTGGACCGTGCTGGTCCTCTGCATCGCGGTCGAGTTCTCGATGACCGTCTGGGCCTCCGAGCTGCTGCGCGAGCGGGTCGGGATGTCTGCCGGCGCCGCTGCCGGGTCCATCGGGCTGCTCGTGCTCGGCATGGGCGTCGGACGCCTCGTGGGCAGCCGGTTGGCCCTCAGGCTGCCCGTCGACGCCCTCCTGGCCGTCTCCCTGCTGGTCACGGCGGCGGGCTTCGCCGCCTTCTGGCTGGGCCGCACGCCCTGGGTGGCCGTGGGTGGCCTGTTCGTCGTCGGGCTCGGCGTGGCGACGCAGTTCCCTCTCGGTGTGGCCCGGGCCATCGCCGCCTCGCGCGGGCTCGCCGACGTCGCCACGGCGCGCGCTTCGCTGGGAGCAGGCCTGGCCATCGGAGCCGCCCCGTTCGCCCTGGGCTCCCTCGCCGACCGGGTGGGCACCCACACCGCCTACCTCGTGGTGCCCGTCCTGCTGCTGCTGGCCGGCTCGGTTCTCCTGGCCGACCGCTGGTTCGGCCGGTGGCCAGACGCCACGCGTCACCGCCGCCACAGCCCGTCCCGGTAGCCGCGGCGCATCTCCCGGTGTCGGCGCTTCCACACGGCCACCTCCTCCGCGCGCAGCCGGGCGTCCCGGCGGGCGGCTTGCCAGCGGGCCTCACGACCGAGCTTGCGCCAGCTGGCGAGCCGGCGCTCGTCGAGGACACCCTCGGCAACGGCGGCGAGGACGGCGCATCCCGGTTCAACAGCGTGGGCACAGTCGCCGAAGCGGCAGCCGTCGGCCAGCTCCTCGACGTCGGAGAAGGCCGCGGCCACGCTGTCGTCGTCGGCGACCAGGGAGATGCCGCGCAGTCCCGGTGTGTCCAGCACCACTCCTCCGCCGGGCAGTGGCACGAGCTCGCGATGGGTCGTCGTGTGCCTGCCCTTGCCGTCCGCCCGGAGGTCCGAGACCGCCATGACCTCGCGGCCGGCGAGCGCATTGGTGAGGGTCGACTTGCCGGCCCCCGAAGGTCCCAGCAGGACGAGGGTCCACCCGGGCCGGATCCGGGCGCGCAGGTCCTCCATCCCCTGCCCCGTGGTCGCGCTGACCACCAGCACGTCCGTGCCCGGTGCCACCGCAGTCACGTCGTCGGCGAGCCACCGGGCGTCGGCGGCGAGGTCCGCCTTGGTGAGCGCGACCAGAGGGACCGCGCCGCTGCCCCAGGCCAGGGTGAGCAGGCGCTCGACCCTGCCGAGGTCAGGCTCGGGGTCCAGCTGCTCGACCACGACGACCAGGTCGACGTTGGCCGCGAGGACCTGGTGTGCGGAGGTGCGGTCACTCGCCCCCCGGACGACCGCCGTCCTACGTGGAAGCACGGCCTCGCACACGGCACGCCCGTCGGCGCGCATCCGGACCACCACCCAGTCGCCCGTCGTGGGCGGCTCGCCGGACAGGTCGGGTCCGAGGAGCGCGCGCGACGGACCGTCGGCGGCCAGCAGCTCGACGCCGCCACGGTCGGCGCGGGTGACCCGTGCAGCGCCGGCCCCGGGTGGGTGCCGGGCCAGGGCGGCGGCGAGGTCGGGGCCCCAGCCGAGGGTGGCCAGGGTGTCGTCGGGGTTCGATCGGGCGGACGAGCTCACGTCGGTCCTCCGTACCGGCCGGGGGACCCTCGGCCGCTCAGGCGGTCCGGGTCGACACCCCGGGAGATGGAGTGGGTCGGTCTGCCGGCGGGCAGGCGCGGACGGGAACGGCGTCCACCTCCTCTCGGCCTCGGTCGCGGTCGTCGCGCCGCAGACTAGGGCGTCGCACGCACCGGCGTCACCGGGTTTTCCCGGGCGTGCGAGCGTGCCTGCTCGGCACGGGGGCCGTCGGCGTGCGGCCACACGTGGTCCACTGCCGCGTTCAGCGCGGCACCGATGAGCACGGCGATCGAGACGAGGTAGAGCCACACCAGGATCACGATGGGTGCGGCCAGCGGCCCGTAGATCGACGTCCCTCCGGTCGCCGCCGACAGCACCCAGCGGAGCGCGAAGGAGCCGACGATCCAGGCGACGAACGCGAGGGCCGCCCCGGGCAGGTCGCGCAGCCACGACGTCCGTACCGGCACGGAGACGTGGTAGAGCGTGGTGAGGAAGGCCACGGACAGGAGCACGACGACGGGCCAGTAGAGCAGCTGCAGGCCGGACAGCTCCGGCGGCAGCGTCGCCCGGACGAAGCGGGGACCCGCCACCACGAGGGGCAGCACCACGATGCCGACGACCAGCGCGACCACGTACAGGCCGAAGGAGAGGGCGCGGGTCCTGACGATGCCCCGGTGGCCGCCCAGGCCGTACATGATGGTGACGGTGTCGACGAAGACGTTGAGCGCGCGGGAGCCGGACCACAGGGCGAGGACGAAGCCCAGCGAGATGACGTCGGCCCGTCCACCGGCGAGCACGTCGTCGACCGTGGGCTCGATGACCTCGGAGACGCCCTCCGGCGCGAGCAGCCGGCCGGCCAGGGACACCACCTGGTCCCGCAGCTGGTCGACCGTGGTGTCGCCGAGGGCCGAGGTGATGTAGCCGACCGTGCCGGCGAGGCCGAAGACCAGGGGAGGCAGCGACAGGATCGCGAAGAACGCGGCCTCCGCCGCGAGGCCGGTGACCCGGTAGCGGAAGCAGGCGGACGCAGTCGCGGCGACCAGCCTGCGCAGCGTGAGTACGGACGGTCGCTGCGTCAGCGGGACGGCCACCGGGCAACCGTACGATGCCGCCCTCCTCCACCGACCCGGCCGCCGTACGGTGTCGGCGTGGCGCACACCCACGACGTGACGAACCAGCCTCCTCCGCTGACCGGCCACGACGTCTTCGCCGCCGACCCGGCGCTGGTGGACGCGGTGGAGCGGTACGCCCCCGGCGCCGCCTCGCGCCTGCACGCGCTGGGCCGCCGGGCCGGGTCGGCGGAGGCCCGACGCTGGGCCGAGGAGGCCGACACGCACCCACCCCGCCTGCGGACGCACGACCGGTACGGCCACCGGGTGGACGAGGTGGACTTCCACCCCTCCTGGCACCGGCTGATGGCGGTGGCGGTGGGCGCCGGGCTGCACGCGACCCCCTGGGCCGACCGAGAGCCGGGCGCGCACGCATCCCGGGCGGCGGGGTTCCTGGTCTGGAGCCAGGTGGAGGCGGCCCACGGCTGCCCCGTCTCCATGACGTACGCAGCGGTGCCGGCCCTCCGGGTCGACCCGGCGATCGCCCGCAGCTGGGAGCCGCACCTCGTCTCGACCTCGTACCAGCCCGGGCTGGTCGGACCCGCCAACAAGGCGGGCTGCCTCGCCGGGATGGCGATGACCGAGAAGCAGGGTGGATCGGACGTCCGCGCGGGCACGACGCGTGCGGAACCGACCGGCGACGACGGCTGGTACGCCCTGACGGGTCACAAGTGGTTCTGCTCGGCACCGATGGTGGACGTCCTCCTCGTGCTGGCCCAGGCGCCAGGGGGGCTGACCTGCTTCGTGGTCCCACGGGTCCTCGACGACGGCAGCCACAACACCTTCGAGCTGCAGCGACTCAAGGACAAGCTGGGCAACCGGGCCAACGCCTCCGCCGAGGTGGAGCTCGACGGGACGCTCGGGCAGCGCCTCGGCGAAGAGGGCCGGGGCGTCGCGACGATCCTGGAGATGGTGGCAGCGACCCGACTGGACTGCTCGCTGGGCTCGGCTGCGCTGATGCGACGGGCTGTGACCGAGGCCGCCTGGCACGCGGCTCACCGTCACGCCTTCGGGCGGCTGCTGGCGGACGCCCCGCTCATGCAGGTGGTCCTGGCCGACCTGGCGCTGGAGTCGGAGGCGGCGACCCTGCTGGCCATGCGGCTGGCTGCCACGCTCGACGCTCCCGACGACCCGGCGGAGCAGGCGCTGCGCCGGGTCGGGCTCCCGGTGGCCAAGTACTGGATCTGCAAGCGGACCCCTGCCCAGGTCGCCGAGGCCCTCGAGTGCGTCGGCGGGAACGGCTTCGTGGAGGAGAGCGGGATGCCGCGGCTCTACCGCGAGGCGCCGCTCAACTCGATCTGGGAAGGCTCGGGCAACATCCAGGCGCTCGACCTGCTGCGAGTGCTCCGCCGAGAGCCGGCGGTGCTCGGAGGCTGGAGGGCCGAGGTCGAGCTGACACGGGGGGCGGACCGACGGCTGGACGCCGCGCTGGACTCCACCGAGCGGATGCTCCTCGACGCCGCCGGCCACCCCGCGCGGGCCGAGCGCACCGCCCGCACACTGGCCGCGCGGATGGCCATGCTGCTGCAGGCGTCGTTGCTGGTGCGGCACTCTCCACCCGCCGTCGCCGACGCTTTCGTCGCTTCGAGGATGGACGAACCGGAGGGCACCTTCGGCATGCTCCCCACCGGCGTCGACACCCGGGCCCTGCTCGCCAGGGTCACCCCGCACCTGCCCTGACCGTCGGCGGGTGCCGTCACTCGCCGGGCGGTCCGGTCGCCGGCTCGACCGGGCGGTCGGCGGCCTGGTGCTGGCAGTCGCACCACGACCGCCCGCGGCAGTCGTCGTGCCGGCGCTCACGGCAGGCCTGGCAGATCACCGGACCAGTCTGCCCGATCCCGAGGCGCGGACGACCGTTCCGGATGGTGGACCGGGGATTCCCGGGTCACGGGTGCTGTGCCACCCTGACGGGCATGTCCGCACCGCTCGTCCTCGTGGTCCGCCGCCACGTCGACTACGGGCGTGTGCGCAGCATGATGTGTATGCCGGCCTGATCGCCGCCCGCTCACATCCGCCGGGCGCGTGATCGCGCCGGCCCGCCGCTGACACTGTTGTCGCCGGAGCTGTCCGCCTTCACGCGTCCCCTGCTCCGAGGACGCCGACATGGCCACCTCCGCGACACCCACCCGTCCCGCCACCAGTTCTTCCAACGGTCGACCGCGCGGCGAGGGCCAGTGGGCGCTGGGCCATCTCGAGCCGCTCAACGCCAACGAGCGGTTCAAGAAGGACGACGACGGACTGCACGTCCGGGCCCGGATCGAGAACGTCTACCGCCACACCGGCTTCGCCGGCATCGACCCGGCGGACCTGCGCGGCCGCTTCCGCTGGTGGGGGCTCTACACGCAGCGCCGGCCAGGGATCCCCGGGGGGCGTACCGCGGTGCTCGAACCGCACGAGCTGGACGACGAGTACTTCATGCTGCGGATCCGCATCGACGGCGGTCAGCTCACGACCGCCCAGCTCCGGGTGATCGCGGACGTCTCCACCACGTACGGGAGGGACACCGCCGACATCACCGACCGGCAGAACGTCCAGCTGCACTGGGTCCGCGTCGAGGACGTCGCGGAGATCTGGTCGAGGCTCGAGGCGGTCGGTCTGTCGACCCAGGAGGCGTGCGGGGACACCCCGCGGGTCGTGCTCGGCTCGCCCGTCGCCGGAATCGCGGCCGACGAGGTGCTCGACGGCACGCCTGCCATCCGGGAGATCGAGCGGCGGTTCATCGGGTCGCCCGCCTTCTCGAACCTTCCCCGCAAGTTCAAGTCGGCCGTCAGCGGCCTACCCGACGTCGTCCACGAGACCAACGACGTCGCCTTCGTCGGCGTGGAGCACGAGGAGCACGGGCCGGGGTTCGACGTGTGGGTCGGAGGGGGCCTGTCGACCAACCCTCGACTTGCCCAGCGTCTCGGCGCGTGGGTCTCGCTCGAGGAGGTCCCCGACGTGTGGGCCGCGGTCGTGGGCGCCTTCCGCGACTACGGCTACCGCAGGCTGCGGAGCCGGGCCCGGTTGAAGTTCCTCGTCGCCGACTGGGGGGTCGAGCGGTTCCGCGGGGTGGTCGAGACGGAGTACCTGGGGCGACCACTCCTCGACGGCCCTCCACCGCCGGTGCCAGACCGGCCGCACGACCACGTCGGGGTCCACCGCCAGGTGGACGGGCGGTCTTACGTGGGCGTGGCACCTCTGGTCGGCCGGGTCTCGGGCACCCTGTTCGCCAAGGTGGCCGACGCGGCGGAGGCCCACGGGTCGCGGCGGGTGCGACTGACCCCGCACCAGAAGCTCGTCGTCCTCGACGTCGACCCCGACCGCGTGGAGTCCCTCGTCGCGGCCTTCGACGCCTTGGGCCTGCCGGCGCGCCCCTCGGTGCTGCGGCAGCACACCATGGCGTGCACCGGCCTGGAGTACTGCAAGCTCGCGATCGTCGAGACCAAGGGCCTCGCCGCCGCGACCGTCGCCGAGCTCGAGCACCGGCTCGCCGACATCGAGCCGCTGCTCGACGTCCCCGTGAGCCTGCACGTCAACGGCTGCCCCAACTCCTGCGCCCGCATCCAGGTCGCGGACATCGGCCTCAAGGGGCAGGTCGTCGGCGGCGAGGACGGCTTCCAGGTGCACCTCGGGGGCGGTGTCGGACTCGACGCCGGGTTCGGCCGCAAGCTGCGTGGCCACAAGGTGACCGCCGCCCAGCTACCCGACTACGTCGAGCACCTGGTCCGGGCTTTCGTCGCCGGCCGCGAGCCCGGGGAGCGGTTCGCCGCCTGGGTGGCCCGGGCCGACGAGGAGGTGCTCCGGTGAGCGAGACCCGCACGCCGGTGCTCTTCTGTCCCTTCTGCGCGGAGGAGGACCTGCATCCCCACGAGGCCTCCCACGGAGCCTGGGAGTGCCGCTCCTGCCTGCGGGTCTTCACGGTGCGGCTGCTCGGCCTGGCGGTGCACCGGTGAACCTGCGCCGAGTTTCAGAGCAGGCCGAGCGGGAGCTGGAGGGCGCCCCGGCGGAGGACGTCCTGGCCTGGGCCGCGAGCACCTTCGGCCCTCGCTTCGCGGTCGCATCCTCGATGCAGGACGCGGTGCTGCCCCACCTGGCCTCCCGCGTGGCGCCCGGTGTGGACGTGCTCTTCGTCGACACCGGCTACCACTTCGCCGAGACCATGGGGACGAGGGACGCCGTCGCCGCGACCCTCCCCGTCCGGGTCCTGACGCTGACACCGACGCGGACGGTCGCCGAGCAGGACGCCGAGCACGGGCCCCGCCTGCACGACCGGGACCCCGACCTCTGCTGCGCCCTGCGCAAGGTCGCGCCGGTGGACGCCGTGCTCGCCTCGTACGACGCGTGGGCGACCGGCATCCGCCGGGTGGAGGCGCCGACCCGGGCGGGCACGCCGGTCGTCTCGTACGACCGCGGACGAGGCAAGGTCAGGGTCGCCCCGCTGGCCGCCTGGACCGACGACGACGTGCGCGCTTACGTCCTCGAGCACGGGGTGCTCGTCAACCCCTTGCTCGAGGACGGCTACCCGTCCGTGGGTTGCGAACCCTGCACGCGCCGGCCCGCGCCCGGTGCCGATCCCCGCAGCGGACGCTGGGCCGGGCTCGCCAAGACGGAGTGCGGGATCAACACGGAAGCGAGGACCGGGTGACCGCGACAGGCTCGACGACCGCGACCCGAACCACCACCCGGACCACCACCCGGACTGGGGCCACCGTCTGGTTGACCGGCCTGCCGTCCGCGGGCAAGAGCACGGTCGCGCACGGCCTCGCGGACCGGCTGGCCGCCGACGCGGTGCCGGTGCAGGTGCTCGACGGGGACCAGGTCCGTCCCCACCTGTCGGGTGGGCTCGGCTTCAGCCGAGAGGACCGCGACACCAACGTGCGGCGGATCGGCTGGGTGGCGGGCCTGCTGGCCCGGCACGGCGTGACGGTCCTCGTCCCGGTCATCGCTCCCTACGCCGCCACCCGCGAGGCGGTGCGTCGCCAGCACGAGCGAGACGGCCTCCCGTACCTGGAGGTACACGTGGCCACGAGCCTGGCTGCGGCCCGCCGTCGGGACGTCAAGGGGTTGTACGCCCTCGCCGCGGCCGGCGAGCTGCACGCTCTGACCGGCGTCGACGATCCCTACGAGCCTCCCGTGGTCCCCGACGTGGTGCTCGACACCGAGGGCAGCGGCGTCGAGGAGACCGTCACCCACCTGTACTCGGCGCTGGTCGAGAGGGGTCTGCTGTGACCACGTACGTGCTGGACGGCGTCGAGGCCCTGGAGAGCGAAGGGATCCACGTCCTCCGCGAGGTGGCGGCGGAGTTCGAGCGGCCGGTCCTGCTCTTCTCGGGAGGCAAGGACTCGGTGGTCATGCTCCACCTGGCGCGTAAGGCGTTCTGGCCGGCGCCCGTCCCGTTCCCGGTGCTGCACGTCGACACCGGCCACACCTTCCCCGAGGTCCTCGCCTACCGCGACGCGACGGTCGAGCGGCTGGGCGTCCGCTTGCTGGTGGCGGACGTCGGGTCCTACGTGGCCGACGGCCGGCTGCGCGAGCGGGCGGACGGGACGCGGAACCCGCTGCAGACGGTCCCGTTGCTCGACGCGATCGCCGAGCACCGCTTCGACGCCGTCTTCGGCGGCGGTCGCCGCGACGAGGAGAAGGCCCGCGCCAAGGAGCGGATCCTCAGCCTGCGCGACGAGTTCGGCCAGTGGGACCCGCGGAACCAGCGCCCGGAGCTGTGGTCGCTCTACAACGGCCGCCACCGGCCGGGCGAGCACGTCCGGGTCTTCCCGCTGTCCAACTGGACCGAGCTGGACGTGTGGCGCTACGTCCGGCAGGAGCGCATCGAGCTGCCGCCCATCTACTTCGCGCACCGGCGGCGAGTCTTCCTCCGTGACGGCATGTGGCTCGCCGAGGGGCCCTGGTCCCGACCCCGGCCCGGTGAGGAGGTCGCCGAGTGCACCGTGCGCTACCGGACGGTGGGCGACATGTCGTGCACGGGGGCCGTGCTGTCCGAGGCCGTGAGCGTCGACGAGGTGCTCGCCGAGGTCGCCGCCAGCCGCCTCACCGAGCGCGGAGCCACGCGGGCCGACGACCGGCTGTCCGAGGCCGCCATGGAGGACCGCAAGCGGGAGGGCTACTTCTGATGGGCGACGGCACGCTGCTTCGGCTCGCGACGGCAGGCTCCGTGGACGACGGCAAGTCCACGCTCGTAGGCAGGCTGCTCCACGACACGAGGTCCGTCCTGGCTGACCAGCTCGAGGCCGTGGAGCGGGTCAGCCGGGACCGGGGTCTCGACCGCGCCGATCTGGCGTTGCTCACCGACGGGCTGCGTGCCGAGCGGGAGCAAGGCATCACGATCGACGTGGCCTACCGCTACTTCGCCACCGCCCGCCGCACCTTCGTGCTCGCCGACTGCCCCGGCCACGTGCAGTACACGCGGAACACCGTCACGGGTGCGTCCACGGCGGACGTGGTCGTGGTGCTCGTCGACGCGCGGAACGGCGTGGTCGAGCAGACCCGCCGTCACCTGGCGGTCGCCGCGCTGCTGCGGGTCCCGCACGTCGTGCTGGCCGTGAACAAGATCGACCTCGTCGGGTTCGACCAGGCCTGGGTGACCGCGATCGCCAAGGAGGTGGCGGGCCTGGCCGAGGAGCTCGGCGTCCTCGACGTGCGGACGCTCCCCGTGTCGGCCCTGGACGGCGACAACGTCGTGACCCGCTCCGAGCGCACACCCTGGTACGACGGGCCGACGCTGCTCGAGTACCTCGAGACCGTCCCGCTCGACGTCGACCCGCGGCACGAGACCTTCCGGTTCCCGGTCCAGTACGTCCTACGGCCGCAGTCGGGCGACCGGTCCGGAGGGCACCGGGACTACCGCGCGTACGCCGGCCAGGTCGCCACCGGTGTGGTTCGCGTCGGCGACGAGGTGGTCGTCCTCCCGTCCGGCCGACGCACCACCGTGGCCGGCCTCGACACTGCGGACGGCCCCCTGGACCAGGCCTTCGCCCCGCAGTCGGTGGCGGTGCGCCTCACCGACGACCTCGACGTCTCCCGCGGCGACCTGCTGGCGCACCCCGAGGGAACCCCGGCGGTCACCCAGGACCTCGAGGCTACGGTGTGCTGGCTGGCCGAGCGGGAGCTGCGTCCGGGCGCTCGCCTGCTGCTCAAGCACGGCACCCGGACGGTCCGCGCGGTGGTGCGCGAGATCCGCTCGCGCCTCGAGCTGGACCCCGTGGCCGGCAGCCCGGCGCAGTCCCTGGCTCTCAACGACATCGGCCGGGTCGTGCTCCGGCTGGCCGCCCCGGTGGCCGCAGACCCCTACGCGGTGAGCCGACGGACGGGGTCGTTCCTGCTCATCGACGACCACGACGGCTGGACGCTCGCCGCCGGGATGGTCGGGGACCCGATGGGCGAGGGGCGTCGGCGATGTTCGCCGGAGGCAGCCACCTCCGCC